>CAIXPV010000116.1 GCA_903921405.1 uncultured Actinomycetes bacterium | reverse complement strand
GCTTTGTTCCATTTATTCGCACGTTGTTAAATCCTATGTGTGGCATAGTTGGTGTTCCAGCTAAGACATTTTTTAAATGGAATTTAATCGGTGGAATTATTTGGACTCAGTTAGTAATTGGCCTTGGTTTTCTGCTCGGTGAAAAGCTAAAAGGCTCGGTAGATAAATACTTACTGCCGGTTGTAGCAGTAATTGTTTTTGTTAGTTTAGTTCCAGTGCTAATTGAACTATTTAGAGAGTGGCAAACTAAAAAGCATCACAAGTAAGTGCTATAGACCTAAATCTGCCAACTGATATGCCGCACGATATTCATAGCCCGCCTCTTTAATCTTTGGCGCAGCACCGCGTTCAACAATTACTGCAACACCGACGACAATGGCGCCAGCTTCGATCAGCGCTTCGACCGCTGCTAGAACCGAACCTCCCGTTGTTGACGTATCTTCAACAGCTAAAACGCGCTTACCCTTAACATCTGGACCTTCGATACGACGTTGCAAGCCATGTGCTTTTTCAGCCTTGCGCACAACAAATGAATCAATCTTCTTTCCACGTGCAGCTGCAACGTGCATCATGGCAGTTGCAACTGGATCTGCTCCAAGTGTCAATCCACCAACGGCTTCGTAATCTAAATCTTTTGTAAGTTCTAACATCACATCACCGACCAGTGGTGCTGCTTCGTGATCAAGGGTTACTCGGCGCAGATCTACGTAGTAATCGGCCTCTTTGCCAGAAGACAAAATGACTGTGCCGTGCACAACGGCCTTTGCAACGATCTGGTCTTTTAACGCATCGCGAGAACTCATGCGGGCGAGCCTACTATCTAGACTCATACAGTTCTAAAGCGCTACCCTTTGCGACACTATGGCAGCCAAAAAGAAGAAGAAATCCGCCGCCAAGAGGCCAATCAAGAAGGCTGCGGCCACCAAGCGTGCGCTGAAAAAAACCATTATGAGTTTGCGCAAAGAAGCTGCAATTTTGGAAGAGTTTGTTGCCACGTTAGGCGAAGTCGATGAAGTTCCCCTGACACGCAAGAGAGTAGTTAAGAAGGCTGCCAAGAAGAGGGTCGTTAAGAAGGCTGCCAAGAAGAGGGTCTGACTTTGTGGGTTCCTTGTGGGTTACCAGCATTCCACCCATTATTCACTCAACACCTTTAGAGTGAGAATATGAACGCTAAACGGCTTGAAGTTTCGCGACTCTTTCACCGTTTTGGTTTTGGTCCGCGTCCCGGGGAGTATTCCCAAGCTCTTAAGAATGGTCTTGAGGCAACGCGTTCGACTTTATTAACTGTTCCTGCCAATGACGTAGGTGCTGCCCAAGTGATCGAGCCAGCAATAAGTGACCTTGGGCAGAGACCTGCACCAAATAGTAAAGAGGTCGTGCCTTTTACAATTGAGGTGCGCTTTCAAAGTCAACAGTTGATTTTATGGTGGTTAGATCGCATGGCATTAAGTGATCATGGGTTGACCGAGCGCATGACATGGTTTTGGCATGGACACTGGGCGACCTCTATCCAAAAATTAAATTATCCATTTCCGATGTTTAAGCAGAATAGAGTTTTCCGAACCCATGCTTTAGGCAATTTTAATGCGATGACTAAGGAAATGCTCAACGATGGCGCCTTACAGTTTTGGTTAGATGGTCAAGACAACACTGCAAAGGCTCCTAATGAAAACTTGGGCCGCGAATTAATGGAGCTCTTTGTTCTTGGAGTAAATCGCTATACCGAAGATGATGTGAAGGCGATTGCGCGGGCACTTACTGGATATCAAGTCGTTCGCAGCAACGGTATTGTCACGATTAATCCAAACCGCAGAGACCAAAATCCCGTGACTTTATTGGGAAAAACAGCGGTATTTAATGGTGATTCGCTGACAGATTTTCTTGTAAGTCGAGATGACTGTGCGCAGTTTATTGCCGAACGTCTTTGGTATCGTTTTATTTCAAGCAGCGAGGATATGCCGAGTAATTTTGCGGCCAAGGCATCTTTTGCCGATAGAAGTATCGCGAGTGCTGTTACAGCGATGGCAAACGATCCTGTAATGAGCACCGCGCGCTACTCATTAGTTAAATCACCAGTCGAATGGTTTATCGCAGCGTGCCGTGCCCTTGAATTAACGCCTTCTAAACTAACTACGCCTGGCCAGTTAACAAGCTACCTAGATAAGTTGAGCCAAGTTCCATTTTCTCCTCCTAATGTTGGCGGTTGGCCAGCAGGTGAGGCGTGGTTATCGTCTGCAACTGCTCAGTATCGAATTGCCTTTGCAACATGGTTAATTAAGCAAAGTGATTTAACTGTTATTAAAAACCTCGCACCATCTGCCAGGGTTTCAAAGAGTGCCGATTGGTTAGGCATACCCGAATGGAGCGCGCGCACACAGAGCGCATTGCGGGCATCGATTAATGATCCCGCTCAATTTGTTCTACTTGCTTTATGCAGCCCTGAATATATCGTGAGTGCATAGGAGAATCACATGGACACTTTAAGCCGACGCAAATTTCTAAAACTTACAACCGGAGCCGCTGCAGTTGGCGTGGCATCTAATTTCTTATCGTTAGATCAAATTGCACAAGCTGCCATCGATCGTCCGCTGGCCGCTGATACTCCAATTCTTGTTGTCGTGACTTTGTATGGCGGTAACGATGGATTAAATACGGTAATTCCATACACGGATCCGATTTATTTTTCTTCTCGACCTGATATCTCATACAAAGCAGAGACCATGTTGCCATTGGATGCCGAGCTAGCTCTGAACCCAAATATGGCTGGAATTAAAGGGCTTTGGGATCAAAAGAAAGTGGCGATCATCCGTGGAGTGGGATATCCAAAACCCGATCACTCCCATTTTTCATCCATGGCAAAGTGGCAAAGTGCATCACCTGAGCGTCATATTAATAGCGGATGGTTGGGTCGCTGGTTAGATTCACAACCAGAAGACCCGATGTTGGCAATCTCTCTTGGTTCAGTGCTTCCACCATTGCTTGCAGGCACAAAGATTTCTGGCTCTGCACTACCTCTTGGTGGCTTGGTGATTCCAAAGGGAACGCTTGCAACACAGTGCATTCAATTATCCAAAGTTGCACGCACAGATTCCACATTAATGGCGGCAGCTGCAACATCGATGCGTAACTTATTTAGCGTCTCAACTTCAATTCAACCAATATTGAAACTGCCTGCACCAGTTGCCACAGATCTTCCAACAGTAAATGGTGGTAATGCTGGTGGAGATAGCAACTTGTCGCAGCAGTTAGATGTAGTCGCAAAGTTAATCTCTGCTGGAAGCCCCACAAAAGTTTGGTCGGTCTCTCTCGGAGGCTTTGATACACACGCCAATGAAGCCAATGCTCAAGCTGAACTCTTAGGAGTTGTATCGACATCCCTCACGCGCTTTATGAGCCAGCTAAAATCAACAACCCGCCTCAATGATGTAACTGTGATGGTCTACAGCGAATTCGGTCGACGTGTAAAAGGAAATGCATCTCAAGGTACAGACCATGGCACAGCTGGGCCAATGTTTATTATTGGGGAAAAAGTTAAGGGTGGTTTTTATGGAGACCAGCCATCGCTTTCTAAGTTAATCGATGGCGATTTAGCTGTAACTAGCGACTTTAGGGACGTATATGCAACGGTATTGGAGTCGGTTTTGAAATCTCCAGCCGAACAAAGCTTAGGTAAGTGGAGCGGTAGAACTAATTTCTTACCTAGCCTCTAGTTATCCTCTTTATAAACGATCACTTCAGTACGGTTGCGGCGCATTAAGCCTTTAGGCGGATTTGCATCAACAAGGGCATCAACTTCAATACGCAGCTGCGCAACTTCAATCGCTAAATTTGCCATTGCAGATTCCAACTCGATAATTCTCTTGACTCCTGCGTGATTTATGCCTTCGCCTACAAGTTTTTGTACTGCGCGCAACAATGCGATATCCCGCAGCGAATAGCGACGATCGCGACCTTCCGTACGGTTTGGTGAGACTAAGCCCAAGCGATCGTAATGACGCAATGTTTGCGGATGTAGCCCAGAGATTTCTGCAGCGACAGAGATAACGTAAACAGCGGCATCATCAGATGGTAACTCGTTTGCTAACACTTCACTCATATCTTCGCCTTATGTGTTAAATCTGCGCGTACATCTTCGCGTGAAGTCTCCTGTGCAAATATTTTGAGCGCTTCTAGCGCTTTGCCATCAACACGTTGAGGTACTTGTACATCAACGCTGACCAGCAGATCTCCGGTTGTTGAGCCCTTAGTTACGCCGCGACCTTTTACGCGCAATGTCCGACCATTTGATGTTCCCGGTGCAATACGTACAGTTACATCATCACCGCTTAACGTTGGAAACTTTACATCGGCCCCTAATGCGGCTTCAGCAAAAGTAATTGGCAATGTCATAGTGAGATTCTCACCTTTGCGCCCAAAGACTGGGTGCGGCTTAACGTGCAACAGGATGAATAAGTCACCTGGGCCAGCTTCTCCGGGAGCGCCCTTACCTTTAACGCGAATCTTGGCGCCATCGTTTACGCCTGCAGGTACTCGCGCAGTAATGTTTTGGTCAGCGCCACGATCAGTTGCAAGACGTAAATCTAAAGTGGTACCGATAATAGATTCACGAAAAGAAATGCTGGCCTCAGTCTGTAAATCCTGGCCTTTGCGTGGACCACGACGTCCGCCACCAAATAGATTTGCAAAGATATCTTGGGGGTTCCCACCACCAAACATGTCATTGAAATCCCCGCCCTGTTGGCCACCACCCATAGGTGCGCGAAAACCTCCACGCTCGTATAAGGATCTGGCTTCATCGTATTCAGCGCGCTTTTTAGTATCGGAGAGAATTTCATAGGCCTCAGAAATGCCCTTGAACTTTTCTTCCTTGACTGAATCGCCCTTGTTTTTATCAGGGTGAAGTTCGCGCGCCAAAGCACGGTACTTCTTTTTGATTTCATCGGCGCCAGCTTTTTTATCGATGCCTAAGACTTTATAGAAGTCCTTCTCGTATAAATCTTTGGCGGCCATGAAGAATTATGCTCCTGCTGGATCTGTTACTGATACACGGGCAGGGCGCAATATGCGCTCCTTGTATTTATATCCTGGCTGCAGAATCTTTGATGCAGTGGGTACTGCAACATCGGCCGATGTATCGTGCATAAGTGCCTCATGAATCTGCGGATCGAAAGCTTCGCCTTCGGTTCCGTACTTTTCAAGACCGATGCGGGCTGTGATTGAGTTCAACTGATCGGCAACTGCCTTGAATCCACCAGTTAATTCACCATGTGATTCGGCGCGATCAACATCATCGAGCAAGGCTAAGAGTTCAGTTAGAACCGCACCAATAGCCATCTCGTGCGCAACTGATCGATCGCGCTCAACGCGCTTTCGATAGTTAGCGTATTCGGCCTGAAGCCGCTGTAAATCATTGGTTAATGTAGCTACCGGATCAATCACTTGATCCGGTACTACGTCGTCAATGATTCCGGTTATTGGGTCGTCTAGACCAATTTCCTCGCTCGGCATTTTTATGCCTCGCTCTCTTCGATTACTTCAGCATCTTCAACGCCATCTTCATGTGGTGCTGATTCGGATGCACCTTCACCGGCAGCTGCTGCATTTGCATACAGTGCAGCACCAAGTGCTTGGCTAACAGTTGCAACCTTCTCAGTTGCACTCTTAATCATCTCGAAGTTTGATCCACCAAGTGCGGTCTGAAGTTCAGTAAGTGCAGCCTCAGTCTCAGTCTTCTTCTCTAGCGCTTCACCTTCACTAAGTTTTTCTTCATTATCCTTAATGAATTTTTGTGTTGAGTAAAGAAGTGAATCTCCAGCATTGCGAGTCTCGGCCTCTTCTTTGCGCTGACGATCTTCTTCGGCGTGTGATTCAGCTTCCTCCATCATGCGATTGATCTCATCTTTAGAAAGTGCCGAACCACCAGTGATGGTCATGCTCTGTTCCTTACCTGTACCAAGATCCTTGGCAGATACATGAACGATTCCATTAGCATCAATATCGAAGGTAACTTCAATCTGTGGAATTCCACGTGGAGCAGGTGGCAGACCAGTGAGTTCGAACATGCCTAGCTTCTTGTTATAAGCCGCCATTTCACGCTCGCCCTGGTAGGCCTGAATCTGCACTGCTGGTTGATTATCATCGGCAGTTGTAAATACTTCACTGCGCTTAGTTGGAATCGTTGTGTTGCGCTCGATTAAACGAGTCATAACTCCACCCTTGGTTTCGATACCAAGAGATAGCGGTGTGACATCGAGTAGTAGAACATCTTTAACTTCACCCTTAAGAACACCGGCTTGCAGAGATGCTCCAACAGCTACAACTTCATCAGGGTTTACGCCCTTATTTGGCTCTTTTCCGCCAGTTAACTCTTTAACAAGATCTACAACTGCTGGCATACGAGTTGATCCACCAACAAGTACAACGCTTTGAATCTTGCTAATTGGAATTCCAGCGTCTTTTAGAACTGCTTGGAAAGGCTTCTTGCAACGATCAAGCAGTGCGCCAGTTAACTGTTGGAACTGTGCGCGAGTAATTGTCTCGTCCATAAACAGTGGATTCTTTTCAGCATCTACTGTGATGTATGGCAAGTTGATTGATGCAGATTGTGATGATGAGAGTTCGATCTTTGCTTTTTCTGCAGCTTCACGAATACGTTGCATCGCCATCTTGTCTTTTGTTAAATCGATTCCGTTTTGTGAACCAAAGCTCTGAACAAGGAAGTCAACAAGTGCTTGATCCCAGTCATCTCCACCTAAGTGGTTATCGCCGTTAGTTGCCTTAACTTCAACAACACCATCACCGATTTCTAGAAGTGAAACGTCGAAAGTTCCGCCACCTAAATCGAAAACGAGAATTGTCTGCTCTTGATCGGCCTTATCTAAACCGGATGCGAGCGCAGCAGCTGTTGGTTCGTTGATGATACGCAGAACGTTCAGGCCTGCAATTTCGCCGGCCTCTTTCGTTGCTTGACGTTGTGCGTCATTGAAATATGCGGGGACAGTGATAACTGCGTCCGTGACAGTCTCACCTAAGTAAGCCTCGGCATCGCGCTTCAACTTCTGCAATACACGGGCTGAAATCTCTTGTGATGTGTACTTCTTGCCATCGATATCGATCGACCAGTCAGTACCCATGTGG
>CAIXPV010000115.1 GCA_903921405.1 uncultured Actinomycetes bacterium | reverse complement strand
CCTTCGGCAGTGTGGTTGTACACCACATCTAAAATAACTTCGATTCCAGCGTTGTGTAGTTGATCAATTGAATCTTGTAACTCTTTGATCGGATCATCGGTGCAGGCATAGTCATTATTGAGGGTGCTAAAGGCAATGGAGTTATACCCCCAATAGTTTTTGCGCCCTCGAGAATAAATCGCTGGCTCAGTCACAGATGCTGCTACGGGTAGAAGTTCAAGGGCTGTGACACCTAAGGATTTCAAATGCGCAATCGTGCTGGGATGCCCGAGACCTTTATAAGTTCCACGTTCATTCTCGTCAATCGATGAGTTCTTAGCAGTTAAGCCCTGAACATGGGCCTCATAAATAATTGTCTTGGCCCACGGAACCAACGGACGATTAACCTCGCGCACTCGATGATCGCTAACAACGCTGTAAGGAACAAAGCTTGCACTGTCTCGATCATCGCGAACCGATAGATCACCGTCACCAGTTGCATCGAGTGCGCTATGTCCGTAAATTTCCGGGACATAGGAAAGTTGCCCATCTAGAACATGCGTGTATGGATCAATTAGTAACTTTGCTGCGTTAAATCGCACTCCGCGTTCAGGTGCCCATGGACCATAGACGCGATATCCGTAGCGCTGACCTGGTCGCACTCCAGCAAGATAGCCATGCCAAATCGGGCCATTGCGATGGCTCATAGCAAAACGAGTTTCTTCTAGTTTTCCGTTGACCTCATTAAAGAGGCATAACTCAATGGCATCGGCGGCGTTAGACCAGATGGCAAAGTTCGTGCCACCATCTGTAACGGTGGCGCCAAGGGTTCGCGGATCTGCAGGTAGCACGGGGTAATTCTGCCCTGTTTACTGGGAGTTTTGCGAATTAAGAGACACGGGCCTCTCGAACTTGAGGTATTCCAGATTCTCGATGGTTGACGAACTCAGGAAAATATAAGGTTGCCTGCGCATCCGGATTGCGCCGGGTAAGAATCTTAATATATTCACCCATTACTAAGATGAGTGCGGCGGGCAGCAAATCTACGCTGCGCTTGATGAACCATGGAGTTGCATGTCGCAGCATCCATACCAGCGAATCTTTTTTCGCACGAGTCGTTACTGGATCGATATGCACGGGGGAGATATCCCAGCGAGGGGAAAGGATCTCTCTAAAGCTATGCGCCAAAATCTGGTGGCCGTGCTTTGATGGATGCATGCGATCAACATGCCAACGATTTCTATCGTAGACATTGGGGATATCGCGCACAGCCAATACGTGAGCTCCAAACTCGGAACCCACCGCTCTGACAACTGCATTGACTGAATTAATTCGGCGGTTAAGAACTTTTCCTAAAGTCTTAGGTAGCGGCGCAATCTTGGTCGGTTCATGTAGCTGCAGCAAAATGATCTCTGAACCAATCTCACGCAACTGCATAAGCGTCATACGAAGATTTTCGCGTAAAAGTTGTGGACTGAAACCATTTCGCAAAGCATCGTTTCCACCAACTATGACGGCCGTCAAAGTCGGTTCAAGTGTTAGCGCCTTAGGAAGTTGATCGATAACAACTTCAGTTGATTGGGCACCAGGTCGAGACAAGTTGGCATAGACAAGGGGTTGATTGAAGTGCTGAGCAAGGTAGTAGCTCCACCCTCGCAATGCACCATTCTTATCCGCATCGCCAGTTCCGGCAGCTGCGCTGTCACCAAGAATGACAAAAGTTGCAAGGGTATTCACTTATGCAACTCGCAATCGCTTATTCGATATGTTTGGCTGTTCCCCATGCAAAGTGAGCATTAAAGAGATTGTTGAACTCCATGGATAGTTCTCGGCTTGATGCTGGCAGTTAGATGCAAGCTTTCGATTCAAAGTTCTCATCGTTATTACAGATTTAATAGATTCTGCAAATTCACGGGGATTGTTGCCAGCAATGGCTCCAACGGGGAATGCACTATCTAGAAGTAAGAACTCTCCAACTGCGCTGGTGCTTGATGCAACTACTGGAGTCCCTGAAGCAAGGGATTCCAAGGCCGCTAAACAGAAAGTCTCGATGGGGCCAGGGGCTAATGAAACATCGGCCGATGCCAGAATATTTGCAAGAAGATTTCGATCGGCGATATAGCCAAGAAAACTAACCGGTAAGCCCCTTGATTGTTCTCGCAGTTTTTTAAACAGTGGCCCAATACCAACATAGACCAAGCGAGCATTAATTCCTTGTGCTAAAAGAATCTTTAGAGCATCAAGGGATCGTGCCGGCTCCTTTTCATGAGACATACGGCCACAGTGAATTAAAAGTACGTCTGCACCTTTGAGCAGTTCTAAGCGCAAAGCCTCATCTCTACGGTTCGGACTGAAAGTTTCAAGATCAACACCAAGTGGAATTCGGACTAGGTTTTCAATCTCGATGCGCTCGAACTCTTTGGCGGCAAAGGCTGTCGTCGCAATAACATGATCAAATCGGCGAGCTAAGCGACGGTTATGCCAATCTACGAATCGCGTTACAGGAAAGGGAAAGTAGTGCGAGAGCAATCCAGTCAAAGTCTCATGACTAAATACGACTGTCTTAATCTTGCGACGTCCAGCCCATGCACCTATTGCCGACAAAGTGAAGCGATCGGATACTTCAAGTACCTGTGGCTTGAGCGTAATAATCAACTTCTTAATATCTGGGTTGTTTCTAATGATGCGGTAACCACCACTAAATGGAAGGATAAAGGAGGGCACAGTTATTTTTCGGCCACTAGGAGTTTCTTCGCAGTAAAAACCATTTCCGGGGACGATGTACGTAAATTCATGTCCTTTAGCTATGTATCCGGCGCCGAGTTCATGCAGAGTTGTACGTATTCCGCCTGATTTAGGGCCGTAAAAGTTAGCGATATGTAGGATCCTCATGCAACCTTCTCGCTCTCTGTTTGAATCGACGATTCGGCCAATATGTCGTGGTAGTGATTGATAAGTTGTTTATGCACTAGAGGCCATGTGCGCTCAATAACTGATTCACGCGCCCTGATGTGCATTAATGCAAGCTCAGGATTGTTGAGGATATTGCTCACGCTCGTACTCAAAGCTCTACTATCGGATGTATCGATTAAATATCCGGTCCACCCATGTTTGACTAAGTCGGTAGGCCCACCAAAGTTAGGTGCCACAACTGGAACCCCTGAAGCTAAGGCTTCTTGAATCGATTGACAGAAAGTTTCATGCTTACCAGTATGCACAAAAATATCTAAGGATGCGTAATATCTGGCAAGGTCTTCACCGCTTTGATAGCCAACAAACTTAGCATTGGTAAGTGTGCGCTCTAGCTTGGCTCTGGCTGGACCATCTCCGATGATTACTAGTTGAATGTCATCGCGTTGATCAAGTACGGCTAAGTCATCAATTCGTTTTTCATTAGCAAGGCGACCTACATAACCAATAAGTTTGCGATCACTTCTTGTGCCTAACAATTGTTTGCGCACAACGTCATCGCGCTTGGCGGGAGAAAATTTAATGCTATCAACGCCACGTTGCCATAGATGCACATTAGGCACACCTGATTTTTCAAGATCTGAACATGACCATTTCGAGGGAGCCAGAGTGCGATTTGTTTGTGAGTGAATCTTTGCAACCCATTTTTTTAATCCGCTATGTGCAACGCTCATGCCGTAATGTCGAGCAAAGCCGGCGATATCTGTTTGGTAGACCGATAGCGTTGGAATTTCTAAACGAGCGGCAATTTTCGTAACGTAGCTTCCTAGAAAAATCGGTGATGCTAAGTGAATAACATCTGGTGCAAAGCCATCGATGAGCGGCTCTAAAGCACGCTGAGGAAAACCAACGGGGATTAACCCTTTCATCTCTAAACTGGGGACTCGCTTGATGCGAAAGCCGGCGTACTCATTTGGGCCATCGGCACTTTCTGGAGCGATCACCAGGCCCTGATGGCCATCGCGCGCAAAGCCCTCCAGGATTCGAAGAACTGAGTTGGTCACACCGTTTATTTGAGGTAAGAAAGACTCAGTAACCAGAGCGATTCGTAGCACCATGGGGCCAATAGTCAGCGATGCGTAAACACTCAAGTTGAAGTTGAGGTTACGTGTTGGCAAATCTGACGTGAAATATAGGTCTGGAGGTGGAGATTCTGGTTACTGGCAAGTAACATAACCGCTATGAAAATCGCAGTCTGCGTCAAGCAGGTCCCAGATTCATGGGCTGAGAAGAAAATGGTCAACGGCGCACTCGATCGCGACAGCGTTGATGCAGTCTTAAATGATCTGGATGAATACGCCGTTGAAGAGGCGCTTCGAATTGCAGAGGCCCATGGCGGCAATGAAGAAGGCGGTCCTCATAGCGTCACTGTGATTTCAATGGGACCAGCGCGTGCCACCGATGCCGTGCGTAAAGCCTTATCGATGGGTGCCAATGGTGCGATTTTGATTACCGATCCCGCGCTCGCCGGCGCTGATGCGCTACTCACATCAAAGGTTTTGGCACAAGTGATAATTACTGAGGGCTTTGATGTAGTCATCTGTGGAACTGAATCAACCGATGCCCGTATGAGCGTTGTTCCAGCCATGATTGCAGCTCGACTGAGTTGGGCACAGCTCACTTTTGCTGGCAGCGTTGTTGTCGATCCAGATGCTTCGACACTTTCGATTAGTCGCTTTACTGAAGCCGGTGTTGATTCAATGCAGGCTAGTTTTCCAGTAGTTGTTAGCGTTATTGAAAAAATTAATGAGCCGCGTTACCCATCCTTTAAAGGAATCATGGCAGCAAAGAAGAAGAGCATTGAAACTCGCGACTTGGCTGCAATCGGAGTCAGCGCGCAGAACGCTTGGTCACAAGTAATTGATAGTCAACTTCGCCCACCGCGCGCTGCTGGAATAAAAGTTAGCGACGATGGAACCGGGGCAACACAGTTAGTTGATTTCCTTGTAGAAAGGAAGTTGATATGAGCGCCGTGTATATAGTCGCAGATTTTGTCAATGGAAAAGCTACTAAGACAACCACTGAACTTGCAACCGCCGCCGCACGTATCGGTGAGGTAACGGCAGTTGTTTTAGCACCTATTGGACAAGGCGCAGCACTGGCAGCATCCTTAAACGTTGGCCCAATTGCAAAGATTATTGTCGTTGAAAATGAGGATTTTCAAAGCCATGGTGTTAGTGCAAGCGCCGATGCTATTGCCCAACTCGTTGCATCGAATACTCCGGTGGCACTACTTGTTGCATCACACGCCTTTGGTAAAGAGCTAGCTGGCTATGTAGCAGTTAAAACCGACTCTGGCATCATTACAGATGCCGTGGATGTTGGGGCCGATGCAACTGCAACTCAAGTTATTTTTGGCGGCTCAACTACAGTGCATTCAAAGGTAAGTAACGGAACGACAATAATTACGCTTCGACCAAACTGCATTACTGCCGACATTACGGCGTGTGCAGCCCCAATTGAAAATATCTCACTCACGATCTCTGATTCTGCCAAGAAAGCCACAGTGACAAGCTCGCAACCTCCCGTTCAAGGTGGTCGACCAGAGCTAACTGAGGCCAACATTGTTGTATCGGGTGGACGTGGTACTAATGGTGATTTTTCTGCGGTGGAAGCCTTTGCCGATTCATTAGGCGCAGCAGTTGGTGCATCGCGTGCGGCAACGGATGCGGGTTGGTATCCACATTCTCATCAAGTAGGTCAAACCGGCAAAACGGTGAGCCCTCAGCTCTATGTTGCATGTGGAATCTCTGGTGCGATTCAGCACCGTGCTGGAATGCAGACAAGCAAAGCGATCATTGTTATAAACAAAGATCCAGAGGCACCAATCTTTGAGCTCGCCGATTTTGGCGTGATTGGTGATCTATTTACGGTGCTGCCAGCTGCCACGGAGGGCATTAACGCACGTAAGTCCTAAGATTGACCCCATGTCATCGATCTATCTAGACCATGCGGCAACTACGCCAATGGTCGATGCGGCCACAGTGGCGATGCTGCAACACATGGGCGAACTTGGAAATCCGTCGTCTCTGCATTCGCATGGTCGTGCAACTCGTAAAGCTTTAGAAGATGCTCGCGAAATTTTGGCTCAAGAAGTCGGATGTCTTGCATCGGAGATTATTTTTACAGCATCTGGCACTGAGGCAAATAACATCGCCCTGAAGGGTTTCTATTGGGCAGGACGCGCTCAAGGCAAGAACGTCGTTGTCGTTAGTGCTATTGAGCATCACGCGATTTTAGATCCTGCACATTGGTTACATGCACATGAGTCTGCTGAGGTTATTGAGCTTCCAGTCACTATAGATGGAGTTATTGATTTAGATTTCTTAAAAGACTTAGTGAGCACACGCGGAAGTGAAATAGCAGTTATTTCAGTCATGCATTCAAATAATGAGACTGGCGTAATTCAACCAATTGCAGAAGTAGTGGCCGTGGCTGGGCAGATTCCAGTTCATACCGATGCAGTGCAAAGTTTTAAGAAAACCCCACTGTCTTTTTCAGCTTTAGGTGTAACTGCAATGTCGTTAAGCGCGCACAAGATTGGTGGCCCACTTGGTATTGGTGCGCTAATTTTGCGGCGCACCGTAGAGATTCCATCGCTTGTGCATGGCGGGGGACAAGAGCGAGAGATTCGAAGTGGCACACTGAATGCGCCAAGCATTATCGCTTTTGCTGCCGCAGCACAGAGTTCACACTATCAAGCCGAGGAAATAACACAGCTGCGCGATCATTTTATTGATGGAGTATTGAGCGCAATTCCAGATGCAGTGGTTAATGGATTACATGCGAAGCGATTACCTGGCATTGTGAATATAACTTTTCCACGCACACAAAGTGACACCTTGTTATTACTGATGGATAGCGCCGGGGTGTCATGTTCAACTGGATCGGCCTGCAGTGCAGGAGTCCACGAGGCCAGTCATGTTTTATTGGCGATGGGACACACTGAGATTACTGCGCAGTCATCGCTGCGCTTCTCATTTGGCGCCACAAGTACGCACAAAGAGTGTGATTTTGTGCTGTCAGTGCTGCCCGATGTAATTGCACGAGGAAGGGCGGCCAACAGCGTATGAAAGTTATTGCAGCCATGAGTGGTGGAGTTGATTCGGCAGTTGCCGCTGCACGTGCAGTGGAGGCCGGTCATGAAGTAATAGGTGTGCACTTGGCTTTGGCTGCTAACCCACAAAAATATCGTTCTGGTGCACGCGGGTGTTGCACAATTGAAGATTCACATGATGCACGTCGTGCCGCAGATGTCATCGGAATCCCTTTCTATATCTGGGATATGGCCGAAGAGTTCCATGATGGAGTCGTTGAGGATTTTCTTGCAGAGTATGCCGCTGGGCGAACTCCTAATCCATGTTTGCGATGCAACGAGAAGATTAAATTTGCTGCAGTCTTAGATCGTGCACGTGCAATGGGTTTTGATGGTGTTGTTACTGGTCATTATGCGCGCACAGAGATTGGTCCAGATGGAAAGACTCTGCACCGCGCCGTTGATCATTCAAAAGATCAGTCCTATGTTTTATCAGTCTTAACGCGCGAGCAGATTGATGGTGCAATCTTTCCGCTGGGGGATACGACCAAAGTTGATATCCGTGCCGAAGCCGAAAGACGTGGATTAGCCGTTGCGCAAAAGCCCGATAGTCATGACATCTGCTTTGTTCCATCAGGAGATAACGCCGGATGGTTACGCGATCGTTTAGGTAGCGATGTTGGTCCCATTGTTGACCAAAGTGGCACCAAGATTGGTGAACACAAAGGTGCATATACATACACAATCGGCCAACGCAAAGGTTTGGGACTTACAGTTCCCACGGCCGATGGTTCACCACGCTTTGTATTAAAGATTGAACCCATAACAAATACCGTGGTTGTGGGTGCGCGTGAAGAGTTAGCAATCACGTCCATGCGCGGCGAACGTCCTGTGTGGTGTGGTCCAGAAGTCACAAGTGCACCTACACGTGGCTTTGTCCAGATTCGCGCCCATGGCGCGGCTTTAGAGTGCACGTATTACTTAGAAAATGGCCACCTTGTTGCAACGCTGGATGCTGCGTTATTGGGTCTTGCAACAGGTCAAGCAATGGTTATTTACGATGGTGATCGAGTAGTTGGTTCTGCCACAATTTGTGAGACGGCTTAGTGAGTAATCAAGCCCGCCACCGTATGAGCGAACTCATTAATGAGATTCGTGAACACCAATTCAAGTATTACGTTTTAGATGCTCCCACAATTAGTGACTTTGATTTTGACGCATTGCTTATTGAACTCACCGCATTAGAGGCCACATACCCCGAACTTCGGGAGGCTGATTCACCAACGCTTGGTATCGGCGGGGGGTTTGCAACCTCATTTACCCAACACGATCATATTGAAAAGATGATGAGTTTAGATAACGTCTTTGACATGGAAGAGCTTGCAGCTTGGTTTGATCGCGTAGAAAAAGAGATTGAAAAACCAGTCTATCTATGTGAGCTCAAAGTCGATGGTCTTGCAATAAACCTGACATATGAAGATGGTCAATTGATACGTGGATTAACTCGCGGTAATGGCGTTACGGGTGAAGATGTAACGCTCAATGTTAAGACAATTAGAAATCTGCCACATGTACTGAAAGGAAAGAATCCACCTGCACTTATCGAGATTCGCGGCGAAGTGTTTTTTCCCTTGGCCGCTTTCAACGAACTCAATGAGGGGTTAGAAGAGGCAGGCAAAGCTCTTTTTGCTAATCCACGAAATGCTGCTGCAGGTTCACTTCGTCAAAAGGATCCACGAGTTACTGCACAGCGTCCGTTATCTGTTGTTGTGCATGGGGTTGGAGCGCACGAAGGAATCACCTTTGAGTCTCAGAGCAACGCCTATGCCGCTTTAAAGAACCTTGGTCTACCAACAAGTGAGCGTTTCAAAACATTTTCTTCACGAAAAGAAGTTCAAGGTTTTATTGAGTACTACCAGCAGCATCGCCATGATGTTGAACATGAGATCGATGGCATTGTTATTAAAGTCGATTCTCTAGCCCAGCAAGATATTTTGGGCGTAACTTCGCGCGCTCCTAAATGGGCAATTGCTTTTAAATATCCACCGGAAGAAGTAACGACCAAGCTCCTAGACATCAAAGTCAGCATTGGTCGTACTGGGCGAGTAACGCCTTTTGCATTTATGGAGCCCGTAAAAGTTGCAGGGTCAACTGTTACTAATGCCACGTTGCATAATGCATCCGAGATTGTTCGCAAAGGTGTTTTAATCGGTGACACTGTTGTAATTCGAAAAGCCGGAGATGTAATTCCAGAAGTACTTGGCCCAGTCATTGAAAAACGAACGGGCAATGAAAAAGAGTTCGTCATGCCAACGCACTGTCCCGAATGCGGGTCAGAGCTTCGTGCAATGTCCATTGGCGATGTGGATATTCGTTGTCCTAATGCGCGCAGTTGCCCGGCACAGCTTCGTGAACGTATTTATTACATTGGCTCGCGCGCTGCACTCGACATTGATGTTTTGGGTTACGAGGCAGCTGCAGCGTTGCTCAGCGCTGGAATCATCGTTGATGAATCGGATTTATTTGACCTTACCGCTGAAAAACTCAGCGCCAGTGAATTCTTCACAAAGAAAGATGGAAAACCTGGCCTTAATGGCGAAAAACTTTTGAACGCTTTAGAAAAGGCTAAACAAGCCCCGTTATGGCGCACGATTGTTGCCTTATCTATTCGACATGTCGGTCCGACTGCGGCGCAGGCGCTAGCTACACACTGCGCATCGATCGAGAAGATTTCACAATCTACTGCCAGCGAACTCGCTGAAATCGATGGCGTTGGAGCAACGATCGCTGAATCGATTATTGAATGGTTTAGCGT
>CAIXPV010000114.1 GCA_903921405.1 uncultured Actinomycetes bacterium | reverse complement strand
TTAGAAACTAAGCACCAAGGAGAATGAAATGACGGACATTACAATTCAGGAAAAAGAAGAGGCTAGTACTTGCTGTGGCGGTAATGGGCAGTGTGGCTGCAAGAATGAAGAAAAAGCTGACGTTAAAACTGAAGGATCTTGTTGCGGTGGTACTGGCTGCTGTTAAGTAAGTCATCAAGTAAAGGTCTCTTATGAGTATTTCGATCAATATTGCCAAGCGCGAAAGTCGGTCCAAGCAACTATCGCGACTAATTGCACTTGTCCTAGTTTGGTTTGTTCTCTATTGGATAAATAACAGTGTCTGGAATGCCATTCTCTTTAAGCTGGCCGGTCTTGATGAAACATCGCGCGTAGGGGAGTCAATTCACTTTTTCTTCTACGATGCAACAAAAATTACGCTTCTGTTAGTAGGGATTACTTTTGCGGTTACTTATGCTCGATCCTTTATTACTATCGAGAAGACTCAAGCCTTACTAGGTGGAAAACGTGAAGGCATCGGTAATGTCATCGCTGCTAGCGCTGGAATAGTTACACCTTTTTGTTCCTGTAGCGCAGTCCCAGTCTTTATTGGATTTCTTGGAGCAGGCGTCCCTATCGGCGTGACGTTAAGTTTTTTAATAGCAAGTCCACTCATTAACGAGATTGCAGTCGGCCTTCTATTTACTATGTTTGGCTTCAAAATTGCTGCGTTGTACTTAATCTCTGGTCTTTTGATTGCGATTACTGCTGGGCTTGTCCTTGGGCGATTAAAGGTAGAGCGATGGGTAGAGCCATTTGTCTTTGAAAATACGAAGAAAGCTCAGGGTGCATTTGCTCCTCCACGCTACACAATTACCGAGCGCACTAAATTAGGAATTACTGAAGCCAAATCAATCTTCATAAAAATCTGGCCATATCTGCTTGCAGGTATTGCCCTTGGTGCAAGTATTCATGGCTGGGTGCCAACTGAGTTCTTCACTCAGTACGCAGGATCGAACAACCCATTTGCCGTAGTTTTGGCAGTGCTAATAGGAGTACCTCTATATTCAAATGCTGCGGGAGTTATGCCAATAGTTCAGGCCCTGTATGAAAAAGGCTTGCCTATGGGAACACTGCTTGCGTTCATGATGTCAGTGGTTGCGCTTAGTTTGCCCGAGATGATCTTGCTTCGTAGGGTATTGAAAGTAAAACTGCTTGCGTGTTTCATCGGTGTCGTAGCCTTTGGAATCATTTTTGTTGGATATTTGTTCAATGCAATTCTTTAGTATTAAAGAAAACGCAGTGGATCATGAAGATGGAAGTAATGATTACACGACTAAACGAATAAGGGGAGAAATCAATGACGCAGACAACAGTAAAAATTCAAGGAATGACATGTGGGCACTGTGAAGGACGAGTAAATGCAGAGCTAGGCAAGATCGTTGGAGTTACTGACGTCAAAGCCAGTGCTGGTGATAGCCAAGCTGTCATTACTTCTGATGCTGCATTAGATGCCGAAGCAATCTCGCAAGCGGTAATCGCTGCCGGGTATCGGGTGCTTTCGTAACTACTTTCTAAAGGATAGATCGGCCTTTTTCATTTCGGCAACCAATACTCTGATTGCATTTGGTCCCATGCCTTCAAGTTCCTTGAGCGCGGCAAGTGAGGTTTTACGAAGATCGCTGAGTTGAAATAAGCCATCATCGATTAAAGCGCGACGGGCTGGTGCATCTAAACCAATGTCACGCCAATGCCCATCAACGGCGGCATAGGCATCTATTACTGCATCGCTATTTGTTATTGCATTTTCTTGTGCAGCTTTCTTCTCAGCTCTATTAGCAGCCCCTGCGCGCTTTGCTTCTGCAGCCAACTTCTTTGTCTTGGCTGGTGATTGCTTTGCCATTAGAAAAATCCTAACTAGGGCTTTACTGATTTAGTGTGCGGGAGAAGGGACTTGAACCCTCACGTCCGAAGACACAGGTTCCTAAGACCTGCGTGTCTGCCATTTCACCACTCCCGCGAAACCCACACACAGTCATCGTGTGCCCCTGTGTGGATAGGACCCAAGATTAGAGGTAAGTTAGCGATGTATCAAAACGGCCTCAAGACCGCTGATTAAGAAAGGCAATACGCCATGTCACTCACCCCCACACCAGCAGATAAGTTCACTTTCGGCCTTTGGACTGTGGGCTGGCAGGCACGTGATCCCTTTGGTGATGCAACGCGTGGGGCACTTGACCCCGTGCGAACCGTCAATGAACTAGCCGCACGCGGTGCACACGGTGTGACGTTTCATGATGATGACTTGATTCCATTTGGAAGCGATGAAGGTGCACGCCGAACACATATCGATCGCTTCAAAAAAGCTTTGGCAGAAACAGGCATGAAAGTACCGATGGCAACAACAAATCTCTTTACGCATCCAGTCTTTAAGGATGGCGCCTTTACATCAAATGATAAAGATATTCGCCGATATGCAATCTCAAAAGTTATGAAGAATATTGAGTTAGCCGTTGAACTTGGCGCTAAGACCTATGTCTGTTGGGGTGGGCGTGAAGGCGCAGAATCTGATGGAGCAAAGGATGCTTACGTTGCCCTCGATCGCTTTCGTGAAGCATTCAATACGTTAGGCGAATTCGTAACCGATAATGGGTATGACATTAAGTTTGCAATTGAACCAAAGCCAAATGAGCCACGCGGCGATATTTTCTTACCAACAATTGGCCATGCTCTTGCATTTATTAACTCACTTGATAAGCCGGATCTTGTAGGTCTTAATCCTGAAGTTGGTCACGAGCAAATGGCTGGACTTAACTTTGTTCACGGCATTGCCCAAGCGTTGTGGCATAAGAAGCTGTATCACATCGATTTAAATGGTCAGCATGGTCCAAAGTTTGATCAAGATTTAGTATTTGGACATGGCGATTTAAAGTCGGCCTTCTTCTTGGTTGATCTACTAGAGCGCTACAAGTACGACGGTCCTAAGCACTTCGATTACAAGCCAGCCCGTACTGAGAGCGATAAGGGTGTCTGGGAATCAGCATCGGCAAATATGCGCACTTATTTGGCTCTCAAAGAGCGTGCAGCAGCATTTCGCGCAGATCCTCGCGTTATTGCAGCGATGGCTGAATCAAATATTCCAGGGCTTAGCGAGCCAACACTGAGTGCAGGTGAAACGTGGAGAGATCTTGCCAAGGATTCATTTGACGTTGAAGCCGCAGGCACACGTGGGTATGGCTATGAGGCCATTGACCAGCTAGCCCTTGAACACCTTATGGGAGTTCGTTAAACACTAGCTCCTCTGCGAGAAACTGCATCGACTCCAGCTGAGATAAGTAGAACCAGTCCGGTAACGATGAACTTGATTCCAGCTGCATATCCCAAAAGTCCCATGCCGTTATCGATGACTGCAACAACTAAGCCGCCGAGAATTGCATCGCGCATCTTGCCTTTGCCACCGAACAGTGATGTTCCACCAATAACAGCTGCTCCAACGGCGTAGAGAAGTGTTGAACTGCCACCAGTAGTTGGAGAGACGGAGTTTTGACGAGAAGCAAAGATCATTCCAGCAATTGCCGATAAGCCCGAACAGATCATGAATGCAGCAACACGAACGCGCTTTACATTTATGCCCGCACGGCGTGCAGCCTCAGCATTACCACCGACTGCATAAATATGGCGGCCAAATGCTGTACGGCTCAAGACAAAAGTTCCAATAACAAGTATGAAGAGAATGACGGGAACAACGTATGGAATGCCCTTAAGACTTACTAAATCAGGGTTGTTGCTTCGCTCAACATTGAGAGCAAAGACTGCGAGCCCCGTTATACCTAAAAGACCGACGGTTTTTAAAACCCATAGTTTAATCAGCTCAGTTTTTAGTCCAGCTTTACGGCGAGCATTAATTCGATTCAAACCAATAAGAACATAGATCGTAGAAACAGTGATGAAGAAAACCCAACTGAGTGTTGGCGTTAAGTTGGAGTTCTCGACGGCCAAGATAGTTTTGTCTTCAACGCGAATCGTTCCGCCTTCCCCGGCAAGTAATAACAAGATGCCTTGAAAAGCTAAGAAGGCGGCCAAGGTCACTACGAAAGATGGGATACCTAGACGTGCAACCAATGTGCCAAGACCAAAGCCCAGAATTACTCCCACACATATTGCCGCGATGAGGGCTAAGTACCAGGGAACATTGTGATTGGTGATCAGAATGACCAGTACGGCTCCTGTTACACCGGCGGTATATCCGGCAGATAAGTCGATTTCGCCCAGTAAAAGTACGAAAACTAGGCCCATGGCAATCACAATCACTGCTGCGGCCTGAGTTAATAAGTTAGCAAAGTTTCCAGGGGTTAAAAAAACGCTAGACATGGATCCAAAGACGATACAAAGGACTACTAGGCCAAGAACTGCCGGTAGAGATCCAATATCGCCAGCCTTAATACGTGACCAATAATCGGCCATTGCACCTTTTAATGAAGCTGTCTCTGTAACTTCTGGAGTACTCATTTCTTAGCACCTGCGCTTTCGACACCGGCAGATTTACCAGTAGTGATCAACTCAATAACTTGTCGCGCAATAACCTCGTTTTTATCGACTTGTGCGGCCATCTGACCTAAGTACAAAGCGGCAATATTGTCAGCTACCTCGAATACATCATTGAGATTATGACTAATGAGGACGACAGCTAAACCATTATCAGCCAGACGACGAACAAGGTTAAGAACTTGTTCGGTCTGAGCAACACCTAGGGCTGCAGTTGGTTCATCAAGAATTACAATCTTGCTATTCCATAAAACTGCACGAGCAATCGCAACAGTTTGGCGTTGTCCGCCAGAAAGAGATGCAACAGTTTGGCGAATCGACTTAACTGTACGAACACTCAAACCATCTAAAGTCTTACGTGCAAGAGACTCCATTGCGGTCTCATCTAAAACATTTCCGCGTTTCTTTTCGCGGCCTAAAAACATGTTATGAACAATGTCTAAGTTATCGCACAGCGCTAAATCTTGATACACGATTTCGATTCCAAGTGCAGTTGCATCACGCGGCCCAGATATTTCTACCTTTTTGCCTTCAAAGAGAAAGTCGCCGTGATCTGGAGTGTAGATACCAGCGATACATTTAATAAGCGTACTTTTACCTGCTCCGTTGTCACCGACAAGGGCGGTTACTTTGCCTGCATGTACGTCAAAGTCAACGTCACGTAAAACGTGCACTGGCCCGAAGGATTTATTGACTCCTCGGAGCGAAAGAATCGGTGTGCTCATATGTTCTCCCTTTTATCTACTAGTAAAGAGGTTACGGCTCGGAGTTTAAACCCCGAGCCGTAACCTTGTTCTTAATCTGCCTTGCTAATAGCGGAAATTAGATTCCGTTAGCTGTGCAGAGGTCTTCGATGCCGGCACATACAGCTTCGCGTGTCTGGAAGCCATCTGCGATGACGTCCTTAACGTTGGCCTTTGTGATTCCGACTGGTACCAAGAGAACTGAAGGCACATCTACGGTTCCGTTATTAACTGAACCTGTAGCTGTTGTTGCTGCCTCACCCTTAAGCAATGCGATTGCTAGAGTTGCTGCGCCTTCGGCTTCTGCCTTAATTGCCTTGTAAACAGTATTTGATAGATCTCCTGTAAGGATTGCACGCAATCCATCAACAGTTGCATCTTGTCCAGATACACAGACCTTGCCATTGAGCTTGTTCTTCTTAAGAACAGCTACAGCTGCAAGTCCAAGACCT
>CAIXPV010000113.1 GCA_903921405.1 uncultured Actinomycetes bacterium | reverse complement strand
TATTACTAGGGGGCTTTTTCGTACAGATTTATTGTCTTCTTAACGATCAAGCTTTCCAGAGATGAAATCCTCTGTCTTTGTATGAGCTGCAGCATCGGTGTATTGCACCGGTGGAGTCTTCATGAAATAGCTTGAAGGCGATAGAAGAGCTCCTCCGATTTTGCGATCTAGACCGATTTTTGCACATCGTAGGGCATCGATGATTACACCTGCCGAGTTAGGTGAATCCCAAACCTCTAGCTTGTACTCAAGATTTAGCGGAACATCGCCAAATGCACGGCCCTCGAGGCGAACGTAGGCCCATTTGCGATCATCTAGCCATGGAATGTAATCAGAAGGTCCGATGTGAACATTCTTTGCACCCATGTCATGATCTAACTGTGATGTAACTGAGTTTGTCTTTGAAATCTTTTTTGACTCTAAACGATCACGCTCGAGCATGTTCTTAAAGTCCATATTTCCACCAACATTTAATTGGTAGGTGCGATCTAAGTGCACTCCACGATCTTGGAATAACTTGGCCATGATTCGGTGAGTAATTGTTGCGCCAACTTGGCTCTTGATGTCATCGCCAACGATTGGAAGGCCTGCATCAGCAAACTTCTTTTCCCATACTGGATCTGATGCGATAAAGACTGGAAGCGCGTTAACAAAGGCACATCCGGCATCGATTGCACACTGCGCATAATACTTAGCAGCAATCTCTGAGCCAACAGGTAAGTAGCAAATCAATACATCGACTGCCTCATCCTTTAATACCTGTACGACATCGACATCTGGAGCATCCGACTCTGTGATGGTCTCTCGGTAATACTTTCCAAGTCCATCATTTGTGACACCGCGCAAAACTGGAATACCAGTAGTTGCGACATCACTAAACTTAATTGTGTTGTTCTCGCTGGCCCAGATAGCTTCGGCTAAATCTAAGCCGACCTTCTTGGCATCAACATCAAATGCTGCAACGAACTTGATGTTAGAGATGTGGTATCCCCCAACAACAGCGTGCATCAATCCTGGAATCTCCTGATCAATGGCAGCGTCCTTGTAATAGGTCACTCCCTGAACTAGTGAGTTGGCGCAGTTTCCTACGCCAATTATTGCAACACGGATGTCGCCTTTACCGGTCGTTATATTCACTTTCATTTCCTCTCGGTTTTGATCATGTCTTCCAGCCAAGCGATCTCTCGATCAGCTGATTCCAGTGAGTGGCGTCGCCACTCTTCTAGATATTTATCGATTCCAATTGGTGACTTCTCGAGTTCACCACGCAGAATCTCTGCCTTCTCCTTGAGACGGCGATGGCGCCCCTCAAGAATTCGTACTCTGTTATTTGCAGATGTTGGGGAAAAAAATGCAAAACGGATTTCAAAGCCTTCGTCTTCCCATGTATCTGGACTGACTGTCTCGGTTAAATCTGAAAAGCGCGTAAGTCCCTTATCGGTGATGGCATAGACAATGCGCGAGCGCCGTGATGTGCTCTCCATCTGGCTCTCTTCAATAACGCCGCCTTCAACCATTCGGCGAAGTTGCGGATAGAGCACTGAGAATGAGAGCGCCCGAAATGGTCCAAAGATCGCTCCCATACGCTTTCGTAGCTCATAGCCGTGAAGGGGGTTCTGGGATAAAAGGCCTAGGAGGGCGAACTCAAGTGAGTCACTGCGTGAACGCATTGTCGCCCCTTCCCTATCGGCCGATATATCGATTCGATATATCGAACCGTAATCTAACCCGATACGTTCTACGCTGCAACTCGGGGCTGAAAAGGTGTGGCGTACGCCTCAGTACCCCGCTGGCCTCCCTTACCCTGATGCTTAGCGCCTATCAAAGCCGATAGGCCCTTAGGAATAGGACGATAGATGTCTCTACTTACATGGAAACTGCATGGAGATGGAAAATCAATATCCCACGGCGAGGTCGTCTCGACCGATGAACGCCTGACCTGGCCTCGTACGATCGGTGTGGGTTTACAACACATCGCTGCGATGTTTGGTGCAACCTTCCTCGTTCCAATTATCACTGGCTTCCCACCCACGACCACTCTCTTCTTCTCTGGCGTTGGCACTCTTCTATTTTTGGCACTCACTCAGAATAAAGTTCCTAGCTATCTAGGGTCATCCTTTGCCTTCTTGGCCCCTATCGCTGCTGCCAAGACAAGTGGCGGAATGGGCGTTGCACTGGGCGGCGTTGTTGTTACCGGTGTTATTTTGGCCCTTGTTGGCCTCATCGTTCGCCAAGCGGGTATCGGTTGGATCAACTGGCTTCTACCTCCAGTTGTTACTGGAACCATCGTGATG
This sequence comes from uncultured Actinomycetes bacterium, assembly GCA_903921405.1. GTDB lineage: Bacteria > Actinomycetota > Actinomycetes > Nanopelagicales > Nanopelagicaceae > Planktophila. Next base: position 531 of record CAIXPV010000113.1, on the reverse strand, counting down.
GTTATTGGTCTGAACTTAGCCGGTGCTGCAAAAAATAACTTTGTTGCAGGTCCAACAGTAGGTCTAGTTACCCTTGCATCAATTGCAGTAATCGCTGCATTCTCTCGAGGCTTTCTAAGTCGCATCAGCATCTTTGCTGGCTTGGTTATTGGCTACGCAGTTGCTTATGCAATGGGAGATGTTACAACTGATGGCATTAAGGCAGCTAAATGGTTTGCGATGCCTACATTTACTAATCCAACATTTGATGGCAAGGCAATCGTCTTGTTCCTACCTGTTGTACTCGTCTTAATTGCAGAAAACGTTGGACACGTTAAGGCCGTTGCTGCGATGACTGGTAAGAATCTCGATGATCAAATGGGTACTGCTCTGATGGCCGATGGAATTGCAACAACTCTTGCAGGTTTCGGTGGCGGTTCAGGTACTACAACCTATGCTGAAAACATTGGCGTTATGGCGGCAACCCGCGTGTATTCAACGGCTGCATATTGGATCGCCGGTATTGGAGCAATTGGTTTGTCTCTGTCCCCT
>CAIXPV010000112.1 GCA_903921405.1 uncultured Actinomycetes bacterium | reverse complement strand
GTACGTTTTAATTGGTCTGCGCGCACTGTCGGTTAATGAAAATCTTTCCAGTAATTCATTGGCGCGATTAATAGATTGCTGTTTGCCTAAGTGATACAGACGACCAAACATCACTAAATTATCCCAACCCGTAAGAGTTTCATCCACGGCTGCATATTGACCGGATAATCCAATGAGTTCGCGAACTTTGTCAGGATGCTTTATTACATCAATACCTGCAACATGTGCACTTCCTGAATCAGGCTTCAATAGAGTTGCGAGAATTCTCACAGTAGTAGTTTTACCTGCTCCATTTGGGCCCAATACGCTCAATACGGTGCCCTCTGCAACATCCAGGGATAAATCATCTAAGGCTCGAACTGTGCCTTTGTCGTAGGTCTTAATTAGGTGTTCTGCGCTGATGCTCTTCACGCGGTAACCTTACCCTCATGTCTAATAAAGCACCTCTTAACGCATCGGCCAAAGCCCACACCCACCGCGAAATTATGGTCATCCTTGGCGGTCTCATGACGGGGTTGTTCTTAGCGGCTCTAGACCAAACGATCGTAGCGACATCACTTAAGAATATTGTCGAAGAGTTCAACGGTCTAAACCACTACACCTGGGTTGTCACCGCGTATTTATTAACGTCAACTGCATCGACTCCGCTCTACGGAAAAATGTCTGACATTTATGGCCGACGCCCAATGTTTCAAATTGCCATCGTTACATTTTTAGTCGGCTCCCTCTTAGCTGGTGCTTCCCAGAATATGAATCAGTTAATTGCCACTCGTGCTCTGCAAGGTTTAGGCGCCGGTGGACTTATGGCACTGGCGTTTGTGATCATCGGTGACATTGTTCCTCCACGCGAGCGTGGCCGCTATCAAGGTTATTTCGGTGCGGTGTGGGGACTCTCCTCGGTTGCCGGCCCACTACTTGGCGGATTCTTTTCAGATCACGCACAGATTCTTGGCGTTACTGGATGGCGCTGGATTTTCTACATCAACTTGCCATTTGGAATCGCAGCGCTCCTCATTACATCAGCGGTTCTACATATTCCAAAGGTGAAGCGCGCTCACACTATTGATTACTTAGGCGCCCTCCTTATGGTCGTCTCGGTCTGCTTAGTTCTTCTCTCGGTTTCTATCTATGGCCCACAGTACGGGTGGAGTGATAGTCGCACGATTGGCTACTTGGTAACGGGCTTAGTTCTAGTAGTTCTCTTTTTGTACTGGGAGACAAAGGCTAAAGAGCCAATCCTTCCCCTGCATCTATTTAAAAATCATACGTTTTCATTGACATCAACTCTTGGCGCAGTCATAGGTGCCGGAATGTTCGGTGCAATCGTTATGTTGCCACTGTACTTCCAGGTCGTAAAAGGCTACTCGGCTACTGAAGCTGGGCTCAAATTGATTCCATTGATGTTAGGAATTGTTACAACATCCATCTTCTCTGGCAAGATGATCACAAAGCATGGTCATTACAAGCGCTTTCCAATTGCAGGAACCGCGCTTATGACCGCTGGTGTGTTGATGATGACTCGCCTAGAGATCGATACGCCTTACTGGCAGATTTCGATCTATGCCATCATGGTCGGTGCCGGTCTTGGTTTATCTATGCAAACTACGATTATCGCTTTGCAAAACTCAGTTGACTTCAAAGATATGGGAGTCGCAACCAGTAGCAATACTTTCTTCCGTTCCCTTGGCTCTGTCTTTGGTACCGCCCTCTTTGGCGCTGTTCTGACTAACCGTGTGACACATTATTTAAGTACTAATTTCGCCGAGCTTGCAGCAACTAATCCAAAGGCACTTGATGGCTTTGATGTAAGTAAGTTGGGTGGGATTTCCAATAGCACGGCAGTTCTAAAAACATTTCCGCCAATTATTCAGACAACTGCCTTAGATGCTTTCGTGAGCTCTTTCCATGTTGTCTTCTTTGCAGCTGCTCCCATCACTGCCCTTGGATTTATTCTGGCGCTCATGCTTCGTGAGACACCGCTACGAACAACACAGGATTACGCTGCAGCGCGCGAAGAAGCCGTTGGGGAGTCTCTTGGTTAATGCAATCTCCATTTAAGGACCTGCCGCGCGAGATAACCATTCTTGTTGCAGCATCCTTTTTTGTAGCTGTGGGTTTTGGAATCGTTCTACCTGCAATTCCAGTCTTTGCTCACACCTTTGGGGTCAACAATGCGGCCATCGGTTTAATTGTTTCAATGTTTGCTATTACTCGCTTTGCCTCCGGATTGATTTCGGGAAAATTGGTGGATTTATTCGGCGAAAGAGCGGTTTTTAGTAGCGGCGTAGCGATGGTCTCTGTCTTCGTTTTTCTTGCCGGTCTATCAACTAGTTATAACCAGCTTCTATTCTTTCGCGCTGCGGGTGGACTTGGCTCATCAATGTTTTCCGTTGCTGCAGGTTCAGTCTTGATGCGCACAGTCACCGATGAACAACGTGGCCACGCATTATCGGTATATAACGGTGCGTTCTTACTTGGTGGTGTTGCAGGACCTGCTATCGGAGGCTTGCTCTCACTTATCTCCTTACGTGCACCTTTCTTTGCTTACTCGGCGATGTTGATGTCATCGGGAATCGTGGCTCACTTCTTCCTTAAGAGTGACAAGCTGGGCAAAAAAGAGAAGGGACAGGATGAAAGTGAGTACACCTCGATTCGCGAAGCTTTAGCGATGAAGCCGTATCGGATTGCCTTAGTCCTTGTTTTCATTGTGAACTGGGTTGTCTTTGGTATGCGAGCATCGATCATGCCGGTTTTTGTTACTGAAGATCTACATTCGACAACGGCGGTAGTTGGTTATGGTTTTGCTTTAAGTGCGATTTTTCAAGGTTCCCTGCTTATGCACGGTGGGCGAGTATCAGATATTCGTGGTCGACGAATTGCATCAATGATTGGCTCAAGTGTTGCTTTATTGGGCGTGGTGATTTTAACGTTGGCGGTTCATCCATGGATGTATTTAGTGTCAATGGCCGTCATTGGCATAGGTGGTGCCTATCTTTCAACTACTCCTGCCAGCATTGTTGGTGATGTCATTCGTGGCCGTGGTGGTCAAGTAATCGCGATCATGCAAATGGCAGGAGACGCCGGAATGATTGCTGGGCCAATCATTATTGGCGCTCTCTCAGATGCTTATTCTTACCGCACGGCTTTTGCTGTATCGGCCGTTGTATTTGCATTCGGTACGTTCTTAACAACTCAAATCCCTGAAACCCGCCATGCGCACTTACCCGGAGAAGACGAAAGGCCCCAGGTTAATAACCTGAGGCCCCTCGAGTAATACCTGTTAGTCGTTACCGCGCAAGATTGATAGCAGGCGCAGAACCTCCATATAGAGCCACACGATTGTGACCATTAAACCAAAGGCTGCACGCCATGACTCTTGCTCTGGCAAACCAGCATCGATTCCCTTTTGAATCTGATCAAAATCTAGGATCAAGAAGAAGCTAGCGAGCACCATTCCACCTGCGGCAATGATTAGCCCAAATCCACCCATGCTATAAATGCTTGCACCAAAGAATGAACCGACAAATGAAAGCAACGCCAGTACTAAATAGCCAATCATGGCCGTCATTAATACTTTAGTGAACTTTGGTGTTACGCGAATTCGGCCGCTCTTGTAAGCAAAGAGCATCGCAGAAAATGCACAGATTGTCACGATGATCGCTTGGCTAACAATGCCTTGATAGAAATTGTTATATAGGTGACTTATTGTGCCCAGAGCTAAACCTTCAAGAGCAGCGTAAGCAATCGCTAACCCTGGTTTCACGGTTTTGCTAAAGGTAATAACCATCGCAAGAGCAAAGCCACCAAAAACGCCGAGCATCATGGCTCCAGCACCTAAGTTAAGTGTCCATGCAACTGCGCCAACGGCGACTAGAACTGCAAATAAAATTCCAGTACGAGTGACGACATCGTCAATCGTCATGCGACCTGTGCGCAATGATGATGCGGCAGGTGCGTTGTACAAATTCTCTAGCGCTGCGTCGGTCTCAGTTGTTGCCTTGGGATCAAATGCAGCGTATCCACGCTGATTAAACGCCCGTCCTAAAACAGGGTTTGAACTGCGCATATTTTTTCTCTCCTTTTGTTGTGCCGCCAGAAGTTCTGGCAGTTGTCGTACATAACGAGTCTAGGGGCAAGAAGATTCCCGGGCTAAATGAAACGACGCTCACAGGCTTAAAAAACCCTGAGACTTCCGCAAATTAACGCTTTTTCGTATATCCGGCAGGACAGACAGGTTTAACTGCCGTTACCTTCTTAGTCAGTTTGCCCTTGATGCACGTGATTGTTGTTTTCTTAAGCGCTGCAACTTTCGCAGCTGCGGCTGCCTTTTGTTGTGCAAGTAAGTCTGCTACAGCTTTTTCTGCGACTGCCTTAGCATCGGCTTCTTGTTTAGCCTTTAGATCTGCAGCGGCCTTTATCTCTGCATCTTGCTTGGTCTTAAGCAAAAGAGCATTTTCCGACTTCTTTAGTGCCGCCTGATTGATAAGTTTGAGAGACTCTTCGGAATCAATTTTACTACTTGGAATCAGATTTATAACAACCTTGGAACCGTTGTTATCGCTTACTAGAAGCGTAAAATCAGGGGATTTCAACTGCAATCCAACTCCCGCATACCCAGTTATTTTCAAACTACTGACGAGAGTCTTAGGTGTCGAAAAAATCTCAATAGGTGGACGTGCATCATTTTCTAGAGAGTAGTAAAGCAAATTCGTTCCTTGTAGATAGGTCATCACGTCTACAACTAAAGCTGACGTAGCTCCAATCGGAATAACTAGACTCTGATCGCCTTTTGAGTAATCTAAAACAAACTTATTCTCCATTGGGTTTTGCGTAAGCTCGTTCTTTTGACTTACGCAAGTAACGCTCGAATCTGGAAGCCAACCCAACACCCATTGCTCATACGGAAGTATGGGCCCACCTAGCAAACCAGAACCCGACATAACACTGAATGGCGGACTGGTCGCCGATCCATATAGGTCTGCCAAGCCGTATAAGTGCATAATTTCATGGGTAAGCGTTCCTACTGTTGCATTATTCCATTCATTAAAAAGTAACGTGACATTAGTAATATCTCCTTCATCGGTTTGTATGGGATCGAACAAACTTTCATCGATTTTTTTTGGATCCCACCACTTACTATTAATGATAGATGACTTCCTGATATTACCGAAAGCTAATTTGTCCCTCGTATACATCATAGCTTCAGCAATTTGCTGATTTCTGATGCGAGAATTTCCCCATAGTACAACCGCATCTACTCCAGTGTAATTTACCTTGTAGTCATTTTCTATTAAAGTCTTTTTAACAAAACCCCATGTTGAATTGTCTAGGTCTTTTTCGTGATTTTCTTGATTAAAGAACTTGATATCATCTAATTCTGTGGCAGTAGTACTTATT
>CAIXPV010000111.1 GCA_903921405.1 uncultured Actinomycetes bacterium | reverse complement strand
TGGTTTGGGATATGTCCGCCTTGGTCAATCTGCACCAACTCTTTCAGGCGGTGAAGCCCAGCGCGTAAAACTGGCTACCGAACTACAACGCAGATCTACTGGTCGAACAATCTATGTTCTAGATGAACCAACAACTGGCCTTCATTTTGAAGATGTCAGCAAGCTTCTGATTGTTCTTAATCGCCTAGTTGATACAGGCAACACTGTTGTTGTTATTGAACACAATCTCGATGTTATTAAATGTTCAGATTGGGTTATAGATATGGGCCCTGAGGGCGGATTCCGCGGGGGATTAGTTGTAGCCGAAGGAACACCAGAGGATGTAGCTAAAGTTGCAGCAAGCTACACAGGTCAATACTTGGCTCCAATGCTAGCTACAAATAGAAAAGCAACAGCGAAGAAGTAAGGCGATGGCAGATCCACAGAGTTATCGCCCTAGTAATATTCCTGAGCACCCTGGGGTCTACCGTTTTTATAATGGCGACGACGTAGTAATTTATGTAGGTAAAGCTAAGAATCTTAAGAATCGTTTGAGCAATTACTTTCAAAGTAACCTTGCAACGAAGACGGATCGTATGGTGCACGAAGCTGTTCGTGTTGACTGGACCATTGTTGCAACTGAGGTAGAAGCGCTGCAGTTAGAGTTCTCCTGGATCAAGCAGTACAACCCGTATTACAACGTGCAGTTCAAAGATGACAAGTCTTACCCATATTTGGCAGTTACCAACAACGACGAGTTCCCACGTATCTTTATTACTCGAAAATCCAAACGTCCTGGAATCACATACTTTGGACCTTTTACGCATACGTGGGCGTTGCGTAATACTTTCGATGTAATTTTGAAAGTTTTTCCAATTCGTTCGTGCTCAACCGGGAACTTTGAGCGCGCCAAGCGCAGTAAGCGCCAATGCCTATTGGGAGATATAGGCAAGTGTGCCGCACCGTGCGTTGACTGGGTCAGTCAGAGCGAACACAAGGCTTTATCTGATCGCTTGGTTGCATTTATGTCCGATGGCAACGCCGACATTATTCCAACGTTGCGCAATGAAATGGCACGTGCATCAGAGCGCGAGGAGTTCGAACGTGCCACAAAGATTCGCGATTCAATTACAGCCATTGAACGTGCGCAGGAATCTACCGATGCCGCACTCCCTGATAACTTAACTGCAGATGTCATAGCCATTCACCACGATGGCGCCCATGCAGCAGGATCGATTTTTATCATTCGTGGCGGTGCTATCAAAGGCTCACGGTCATGGATAGTCGATCAGAGCAAGTCACTTGAAGGCGATGACGAGATGGGTGCGTTATTTTTTTCAATTTACAGTCAAAGCTCACCGCATGAAATTCCTGCCCAGATATTGATTAATGAACTACCCCTGGATGCCCCAGCCCTTGAAGAATGGTTATCAGGACTTCGTGGCGGTGTAGTTTCACTAAAAGTCCCACAACGTGGTGAAAAGGTGGAAATTCTACAGACCGTTAAAAGAAATGCGCAGTATTCACTAATTCAGTTCCTGAGTAAGCGTGCAACCGACGCGGCAGTTAGCGGTAAAGCTCTGGTAGAAATCGAAGAGGCCCTTGATCTAGAACGTACACCGCTTCGAATTGAATGCTTCGATATCTCCAATATCTCAGGTACATCCGTGGTTGCATCAATGGTGGTCTTTGAAGATGGATTAGCGAAGAAGAGTGAGTATCGACGATTCATTATCAACACCGAGGATGGCTTTGATGACACTCGCGCCATGCACCAGGTAATCACTCGCAGACTCAAACGTCTCTTGGATGATAGATCTGTAGATGAGGCCGAAGTTGCCGAACTTGGTGGAAAGCTCAGTAAGTTCTCTTATCCGCCACAACTGATAGTGGTCGATGGTGGAGCCCCGCAAGTAAATGCAGCAGCACGTGCGCTCAGTGAACTTGGAATCAATGACATTGCACTGTGTGGTTTAGCCAAACGCTTGGAGGAGGTATGGATTCCCGGTTCAAGTGATCCGATAATCCTGCCTCGAAGCAGCGAGGGCCTCTATTTATTGCAAAGAATCCGTGATGAGGCACATAGATTTGCGATCACATTTCACCGATCACGTAGATCAAAAGTGATGCTGGAATCAGTTTTGGATGAGATTCCCCAACTTGGGTCTGTACGAAGGAATGCCTTACTCGAACGTTTTGGTTCTGTGGCCGCAATTCGAAAGGCCAGCGTCGAAGAGATTGGGGCCACGCCAGGAATAGGGTCAAAGACTGCCACCATCATCGAAGCACATCTCACAGCAATAAGTACACAAAAAGTAAATACTGAAACCGGCGAGATTGTTGAGAATTGACAATGAACAATCAATTCTTTGAACGTACCCAATCTGATCAGATAGCATCATTAACTGTAACGGCGCATGAAGTCTTGAAGCTCTATGGTGTATTAGAAGCAGAGGTAGAGTGCATTAACTATGAGTTCAACGCCACCTTTGCCGTAACCACGGATTCTGCGCAAAAGTACGCACTACGAATCAATATCAACTCTACGAGGGTACGTGCACATATATGTGCTGAGATTGAATGGGCGCAGTACTTATATCGAATTCCAGAAGTTTATGTCCCCGCCCCGATTGCCAATCTTCATGATGATTATGTTACTTCAATAGCACAAAGTGATAGTGGACGTCTTTTGAATTGCGTTCTGTACACATGGCTAGAGGGTGATGTGATTGGAGATGAACCGTCAATGGAGCAGCTCCATCTGATTGGGCGCACTATCGCCACGTTGCATCAGAGCACAGAAAAGTTTCAACTTTCACCTAATGCGCAACTGCCTATTTTCAAGGATCTGCTGTGGGGAACCGAGGATTATCTATTTGGTCCCAAGTCCCAGCTCTCTGATAAAGATAGAAGCGTGCTGCATGAGGCAGCAGTGCAGATCATGAAATTCACTGATGAACTGTATGAAGACTCTTCAGCACAGATCATTCACGCCGATCTTCATGGGTGGAACATGATGTGCCATGAGGGTTTGATCTATATCTTTGACTTTGATGATTGTGGTTATGGATTACTTGCCCAGGATATTGCGGTTGCTTTGTACTATCTTGATACACCCGAACAGGAATCCGCCCTCCTTGAAGGCTATAGAAGCGTCAGAGCTCTGCCGATCTATTCCGGCAATGCCATGAAAGCCCTACTTTTACAGCGACGATTGATGTTGCTGAACTATCTTTGTGAGACCAATAATCAAGAGCATAAACAGATGCTGCCCAAGTACCTGGATCAAAGTCGTGAGCGTGCTTCCAGATTCTTGACAGATGTAAGAGGATAAGCACATGAGTTCTAAAGAGATCTTGATTTTAACTGGCATGTCAGGTGCTGGGCGCTCGACCGTTGCTCATGCTTTGGAGGATCTAGGCTGGTATGTGGTCGATAATTTGCCACCTTCTCTGCTGCCGTCCCTAGTCGCTAAAGGGACTGGACTAGGCGGTAAGGAGTATGCAGTCGTCGTTGATGTTCGTGGAGGACATTTCTTTGATGAACTTACGCAAGCACTCGATGAGTTAAAGGAAAAGGGTTCGCCTTACCGCTTGGTGTTTCTAGATGCCACCGATCAAGCTCTAGTTCAACGCTTTGAATCGACACGTCGTCCACATCCGCTACAAGGTAATGATCGAATTTTGGATGGCATCGCACGTGAGCGAATCAAATTAGAGGTCGTCAAATCTGAATGTGATATTGCTATCGATACTAGCAATTTGAATGTTCATCAGTTAGAAAAGCGGATCGGTGAGATCTTTGGTGGTGGCAAGATTCAAGGAATGCGAATCAATGTCTTGTCATTTGGTTACAAGTATGGAATTCCAGTTGATTCTGATCTTGTACTTGATTGCCGTTTCATACCGAATCCTCATTGGATTCCCGAACTTCGCCCATTAACGGGCTTGACTTCGCAAGTCAGCGACAAAGTATTGGGTAGCACAGGCGTAAAAACCTTTGTTAAAGATTATGTTGATTTAGTTATTTCAATGATTCCTGGATATATGCACGAGGGAAAAAAGTATTTAACTATCGCAGTTGGATGCACTGGGGGTAAACATCGCAGTGTTGCAGTTACACAAGAGATTTCTAAGCGGCTCAATGAGATGAACATTGATTTAACAGCGCATGCAACGCACCGAGATGTAGGGCGAGAATAATTTTGACTAAAGTTGTTGCACTTGGGGGAGGCCATGGTTTGGCTGCAACCTTGTCGGCACTTCGTGAGATTACGACTGAAATTACTGCAATTGTGACTGTTGCCGATAACGGCGGATCTAGTGGCCGGCTTCGTGAAGAGTTTCCTATCTTTCCACCTGGTGATTTACGAATGGCACTGGCTGCTCTGTGTGCCGATGATGAGTGGGGCACAACATGGGCCAACATCATGCAGCACCGTTTTGTTAGCGACGGTGCACTTAATGGACATGTAATGGGCAATTTACTTCTTGCCTCATTATGGAATGACGGTGAGGATCCAGTCGTTGGTTTAGATCGTGTTGGTTCACTTCTAAAGGTCATCGGGCGTGTGCTGCCAATGGCTGCGATTCCATTGGATATCGAAGGAACGTTTAATACATCTACAGGGCGCATAGTCGTGCGCGGACAAAAAGAAGTTGCTACGGCTAAGGGGCGCATCGAATCCTTGCGAGTGATTCCGGAAAATCCTGCACCACGCCTTGAAGCCCTTAGCGCTATCCGCGTGGCCGATTGGGTCACGATGGGACCGGGCTCTTGGTTTTCTAGTGTGATGCCGCATCTTCTTGTTCCTATGCAGTTAGATGCCCTCGAGCGGACAAAGGCAAAAAAGATATTGATTCTTAACTTAGATGCCCATGCAAATACGGCCGGTGAAGAGTTTGCTGGATCGACCCCCGAAGAACATCTGGAGCTCTTCCATTCATATGCCCCCAACCTTTCAATCGACTACTTTCTGGTCGATAGATCTGTAATCCGCAATGAAAAAACTCTCGCCGAAATGGCTAGAAAGCTTGGGGGCCAGGTCGTGGCCGTAGATATTCGTAAAGCACCGGGCAGTATTCACCACGATGTCCCACAATTAGCTCTTCATTTGGGCCACATTATGCGCCAAAGTTTGGTTGGATAAGCCCATGGCAATGACCTCATCGGTAAAAGACGAACTCAGTCGAATCTCTATAACTAAACCATGTTGCCGCAAAGCCGAGGTCTCATCACTACTTCGTTTTGCAGGTGGCCTTCATATCGCGGCCGGCAAGATTGTTATAGAGGTTGAACTTGATACGTCTCAGAGCGCACGCCGTCTGCGAAAAGATATTGCAGATATCTATGGGCACGACAGTGACTTAGCAGTTCTTTCATCTAGTGGTCTGCGCAAAGGCTCACGCTATGTTGTTCGAGTCATCGAGGCCGGCGATGCCCTTGCCCGACAAACTGGTCTGGTGGACTCACACGGTCGTCCTGTGAGAGGACTACCTCCTCAAGTTGTCTCAGCTGCAATCTGTGATTCAGAGGCTGCATGGCGCGGTGCCTTTATTGCACATGGTTCATTGACTGAACCTGGTCGCTCATCATCACTTGAGATCACGTGTCCTGGTCCGGAAGCTGCACTTGCACTTGTCGGCGCGGCACGGCGAATGGGAATAGTTGCAAAGGCGCGCGAAGTTCGCGGAGTAGATCGAGTTGTTATTCGTGATGGTGATGCAATTGGAGTTTTACTCACACGACTTGGCGCCCATGAATCTGTATTGGCGTGGGAAGAGCGTCGCATGCGCCGTGAAGTACGTGCAACAGCTAATCGACTAGCCAACTTTGACGATGCGAATCTTCGCCGCTCAGCGCGAGCTGCAGTTGCCGCATCTGCGCGCGTAGCTCGGGCGATGGAGATTCTTGGGGCAACGATTCCAGATCACTTAAAAGAGGCAGGGGAGCTTCGAATCAATCATGGCCAAGCCTCCCTCGAAGAGCTGGGCTCACTTGCTAGCCCGCCTATGACAAAGGATGCGATCGCCGGTCGAATCCGCCGTTTACTGGCCATGGCCGATAAGCGCGCAAGCGAACTGGGCATTCCAGACACTGAAAGTGGACTTTCCCCTGATCTGTTGAATTAAACACTTTCGGCAACGAAGAGTTCACGCATCAGCCACTGATAGGATTACTGACAAGACCCCAACGTTGTGGCATTTTTACTGCACCTTCCAACAGTTGGGCTTTTGCATTTCTAAGCCCCTTAACAGCAAGGACAATCGTGATGATTAATGTCGGAATCAACGGATTTGGTCGTATCGGACGTAACTTCTTCCGCGCCGCCCTCACTAATCCTGAAATCAATATCGTCGGAATCAACGACCTCACACCTAATGAGACTTTAGCCCACTTACTTAAATACGATTCAATCTTGGGTCGTCTAGGACTTCCAGTTACATTTACGGAAGATTCAATCACAGTCGATGGCAAGGTCATTAAGACGTTCTCAGAGCGCGATCCAGCTAACTTGCCATGGGCAGCACTTGCCGTAGACGTAGTTATCGAATCAACTGGCCACTTCACTAAGGCCGCCGATGCTGGCAAGCACATCACTGCAGGTGCTAAAAAGGTAATCATCTCTGCTCCAGCAAGTGATGAAGATATTACTATCGTGATGGGTGTTAACCACGAAAAGTACGATCCAGCTAATCACCATATTATTTCAAATGCATCATGTACTACTAACTGCCTTGCTCCCATGGCTAAGGTACTCAACGACAACTGGGGAATCGTTAAAGGTCTGATGACAACGATTCATGCATATACAAATGACCAGGTCATCCTTGATTTCCCACATAAGGATCTTCGTCGTGCCCGAGCTGCTGCGACCAACATGATTCCAACATCGACAGGTGCTGCCAAGGCGATTGCACTTGTATTGCCAGAACTCAAAGGCAAGCTCGATGGATATGCAATGCGCGTTCCAGTTCCAACTGGTTCGGCTACAGATTTAACTGTTGAGTTAGCTAAAGAGGCCACTGCTGCCGAGATTAACGCTGCGATGAAGGCTGCAGCCGATGGAGCGCTAAAGGGCTACTTGTCGTATACAGCTGATCCAATCGTTTCGTCAGATATCGTCACAGATCCATCATCATGCATCTTTGACTCAGGCCTAACTAAGGTAATTGGCAATCAAGTCAAAGTCGTTGGCTGGTATGACAATGAGTGGGGTTATTCAAACCGCCTCGTCGATCTGATTAGTTATGTTGGCAAAACTCTCTAATGTCAGTTTTAGCAGAACTTGATGTAGTTGGAAAGCGAGTCTTTTTACGCTGTGATCTTAATGTTCCGTTGAAAGATGGTGTCATTAAAGATGATGGTCGAATCAAAGCTTCGCTTCCAACTATTCAACTTCTGCTCTCAAAGGGCGCAAGTTTAGTAATTGCTGCGCACTTAGGACGGCCAAAGGGTGAGGCAAAACCAGAGCTTTCGTTATTGCCAGTTGCACAGCGTTTGAGTGAACTACTAGGTCAAGAAGTTACATTTAATGGCCAAGTTGTCGGAGATTTAACGAGCACTGCAGCGAGTTCGCTAAAGCCGGGTGAAGTTCTACTTCTTGAAAATATTCGTTTTAACGCCGCTGAAACCAGTAAGGACGAGGCTGAGCGCCTAGTTCTTGCTAGGGAGTTGGCAACTTTGGCAGATGTATATGTTGGCGATGGATTTGGTGCTGTGCATCGCAAACATGCGTCAGTCTATGACTTGCCAAAACTTCTTCCTCACGCTCCAGGGCTTTTAGTATCTGCAGAAGTTGAAGTTCTTACAAAACTTACTCAGAACCCAGCGCGTCCTTACGGAGTCGTTTTGGGCGGGGCTAAAGTCTCTGACAAACTTGGCGTTATTGAAAATCTCTTAACCAAGGTTGATGTCTTAGCTATTGGTGGAGGAATGGTCTTTACCTTTCTTGCTGCTCAAGGTAAAGAGATCGGAACCTCTTTAGTTGAGACAGAGATGATCGATGTTGTTAAAGCAATCATTGCAAGTGCGCATGAAAAGGGCGTCAAGCTAGTACTGCCAACTGACATAGTTGTTGCTCCTGCATTCGCAGCAGATGCAATACCTACATTGGTTGCAGTCGATTCGATTCCAGTTGATCAAATGGGGTTAGATATTGGCCCTGAGTCTGCCGCCACCTTTGCGCGCGAGATTGAAAAATGTGCAACTGTGTTTTGGAATGGCCCTATGGGCGTTTTTGAGTTTCCAAACTTTGCCGCCGGGACAAAGACTGTTGCAGCTGCTCTTACTAAAGTTTCAGGAATCTCTGTTGTGGGCGGGGGAGACTCGGCAGCGGCAGTTCGCGCGCTTGGCTTTGCCGATAATGAATTTGGATATATCTCAACGGGCGGCGGAGCCTCCCTTGAGTATTTAGAGGGCAAGGAACTTCCTGGTCTTCAAGCACTTGGAATCTAAGGGGATATAGATGCGCAAGCCATTGATGGCCGGTAATTGGAAGATGAATTTGAATCACCTTGAAGCGATTGCTGTTGCCCAAAAGCTTGTCTACGGGTTAGATGATAAAGATTATGACGCCGTTGATGTTGCGATCATTCCTCCATTTACAGATATTCGCTCGATTCAAACCTTAATCGATGGCGATCGCCTTCGACTTACTTATGGTGCGCAGGATCTTTCACCAGAAGCCAGCGGAGCATTCACCGGAGATATCTCTGGATCAATGCTTCATAAACTGGGCTGTACATTTGTAATCGTTGGCCACTCTGAGCGTCGTGCAATTCATAATGAGAGCGATGCATTGGTTAATCGCAAGATTAAGGCCGCGCTTGCACATGAGTTAACACCAATTTTTTGCGTGGGCGAGGAGCTATCAGTTCGCGAATCAGGAACACATGTGAGTCACGTTGTACGTCAAATTCGTGGAGGACTTGAGGGCTTAACAAAGCCAGAGCTAAAAAAGATTGTTATCGCCTATGAACCTGTATGGGCAATTGGTACCGGCAAGACCGCTACACCCGAAGATGCTCAAGAAGTATGCGCAGCCATTCGCGAGGAGATTGAAAATATCGGCTCACCTGAAATCGCTGCAGCTATGCGAATCTTGTATGGCGGCTCGGTGAAATCCTCCAATATCGCCGAGATCATGAAAAAGAGTGATGTGGATGGCGCCCTCATTGGGGGAGCGAGCCTGGACCCTGAAGAGTTAGCCAAGATTGTTAAGTTCCACGCTCAAGGCGAGTAAGTACTAAGCCGCTTTTGCGGGTATCCTTACCCTCTACGAAACAAGGAGTTTACGAACCGTGAAACTAGCTCTCTCAATT
>CAIXPV010000110.1 GCA_903921405.1 uncultured Actinomycetes bacterium | reverse complement strand
TTGTAGCAAAAGACCCTTACATAAAATTTTATTACACCTCGTCCCAAAATGGCCCTGCTCCGCGACATGCTGTACTCCATTCTCTTTGCCGCCGCAGCAAAGAAGTTGATCACCATTACCTGCGTTAAAGGTAAGTTGACCAAAAAGGTAACTGCTCTCAAGCCAGTGTGTCCAAAGGGTTATACGAAGAAGTAAAGTTAAGTTATAAATCAAAGCCGGGAAATTACGAGTACTCGGAAGTAATCCGCCTTGTTCTGCCTGATGAACAGCGCTTGTGATGAAGTAGACAGAAGCCAATTAGGCATACCGATAGGTAGCGACTTAGCATTGTGCAACAAGCATCGGAGAGAATCAATGACGATTCAAAATGTTAAGCACGCTGGGCTATCTGCATGGATCAAAGAAGTTGCAGAGTTAACGCAACCTGATGATATTTATATCTGTGATGGCTCTGACGAAGAGTGGACGCGGATTACCGGTGAATTAGTAAATGCCGGAACCTTAGTACGACTTAAGAAGAAACCTAACTCTTTCTGGTGTGCATCTAATCCAAACGATGTTGCCCGAGTAGAAGATAGAACATTTATCTGTTCAGTCAATGAATCCGATGCTGGGCCAACTAATAACTGGATGGCCCCTAGTGATATGAAAAATATTATGACCGATCTGTATAGGGGATCGATGCAGGGCCGCACCATGTATGTCATTCCATTTTGCATGGGACCAATTGATTCAGTGCACCCAATGTTCGGCGTGCAAATTACAGATAGTGCATATGTTGTTGCCTCAATGCGAATCATGGCCCGAATGGGTACCGATGCCCTCAATGCACTCGGTACTGATGGCCACTTTGTGAAAGCTCTGCATTCAGTTGGTGCGCCACTTGCAGAAGGCGAAAAGGATGTTGCCTGGCCATGTAATGACACCAAATACATCGTGCAGTTTCCCGAAGAGCGAACTATCTGGTCCTACGGTTCGGGCTATGGTGGCAATGCTTTGCTCGGTAAAAAGTGCTATTCACTTCGTATTGCATCGGTTATAGGGCGCGACGAAGGCTGGCTTGCAGAACACATGCTGATTCTCAAACTCACTCCACCAAGTGGAAACGTTCACTATGTCGCCGCTGCCTTTCCATCTGCGTGCGGCAAAACAAACCTTGCAATGTTGGATCCAACTATTAAAGGCTGGAAAGTTGAGACTCTCGGCGATGACATTGCCTGGATGCGCTTTGGCGATGACGGCCGCCTGTATGCAACAAACCCTGAATTTGGATTCTTTGGCGTAGCACCTGGCACCGGCTGGAACACCAATGCAAATGCCATGCGCACGATTGAAAAGGGAAACTCAATCTTTACTAACGTCGCACTCACAGACGATGGTGACATCTGGTGGGAGGGTATGACTGATACACCGCCAGCACATTTAACTGATTGGAAGGGCCAAAGCTGGACTCCAGATAATGGCGAACTTTCATCACATGCAAACTCACGTTTTTGTACACCAGCCGACCAATGTCCAATCATCGCACCAGAGTGGCAGAGCCCAACCGGTGTTCCAATTTCTGCAATATTTCTAGGCGGTCGCCGTAAAACAACGATTCCTTTAGTTGTTCAATCTCGCGATTGGAACCACGGAGTATTTATGGGTGCAACGCTTTCATCAGAAACAACAGCTGCTGCAACTGGTCAAGTAGGCGTTGTTCGCAGAGATCCATTTGCGATGTTGCCTTTTATTGGTTATCACGTTGGTGACTATATAAATCACTGGGTTGAAATTGGTAAGAAATCTTCACCCGATAAATTGCCGAAGATTTTCTATGTTAACTGGTTCCGCCGAGGCGAGGGTGGCAAATTCTTATGGCCTGGATACGGTGAAAATAGCCGCATTCTTAAGTGGGCGATTGAAAGAATTGAAGGCACTGCAGATGCAGTTGAAACTCCACTGGGTTTTGCGCCAAGTCCTGGTGCAGTCGATGTCGAGGGTCTAGATGTCAGCGCCGCAGACATGGCAGCAGCGCTGCACGTAGATACCAACGAATGGAACAGTGAACTTCCGCTGATCGATGAATGGTTCACAACCATTGGTCCAAAGCTCCCTATTGAAATGAGCATTGAGTTAGAAAAACTACGCTCCAAAGTCATTGGCGCTCACTAGTTCCTTAAGGCCTATTCACAAAAACAACCGATGGCACTACATTAACGGGCGTTAGAAATCTACGATTCAATTATCTAAGGAGAGAGAGATATGAATAAAGATCGTGAAGAGATTACAAGATTGATCAATCTTTATATAGATGGTGCAGGTAAGGGCGATGCTGCTAAATTAAACGAAGCGTTTCACGCAAACGCACGCTGGTTTGGCACTATGGGTGGTACCGACTATGACTTGGACAAAGAAGGTTTTGTAGGCCTTATGGTTGGATCTCCAGGAGATGCAGGTCAACTGACTGCAAACATCACTGACATTCAAATTGATAAAACTGTTGCTGTTGCCACGGTGAAAGAAGTAGGATTTTGGGGAACTCTTTCATTTACCGATTACTTCACACTGTCAATCCTTGAAGGTCGCTGGCAGATTACGTGCAAGGTATTCGCACACACAGGCGGAGAGCACGCATAAGAGTTAGATAAAGAACTCAATTAAAGGGCTGGGGCTAACTACCTCAGCCCTTTTTCTTTGGATTCAGCAGCCAATTCATCGAGCCTCACATTTTACTTATCCAACGCTTCTAAGAGAAAAAGATATTAATTTAACTCTAGGCACCAATGACAGTTTCAAGTTTCCCCATTACGATTATGGAATGCGCGTCAAGGGCAGCATTAACAAGGGTTTTCTCATTGCACTTGCCCTAACCCTGATTCCAACCGCGGCTATTTCTGTGCAAAAGATTATTCCGGGAAGTGCGTGCAAGATTTATCAGCAGAAAGTTGCGTATCAAAACAAGATTTATACATGTATAAAATCGGGTAAGAAGTTAGTGTGGAATAAGGGCGTCATTGATCCAACCGTTACAGCCAAGGCGGCCGCTGATGCAAAAGCTGCTGCAGAAAAATTAGCCGCTGATGCAAAAGCTGCTGCAGAAAAATTAGCCGCTGATGCAAAAGCTACTGAAGCTAAAGCCGCTACTGACAAGCTTGCAGCGGAGAAAGCCATAGCCGACAAAGTCGCAGGAGATGCAAAAGCTGCAGCGGAGAAAGCAATAGCCGATAGAGTCGCAGCAGATGCAAAAGCTGCCGCAGATAAAGCTATAGCCGACAAAGTCGCAGCAGATGCAAAAGCTGCCGCAGATAAAGCTATAGCCGACAAAGTCGCAGCAGATGCAAAAGCTGCAGCCGATAAAACCATAGCCGACAAAGTCGCAGCAGATGCAAAAGCTGCCGCAGATAAGTTAACAGCCGATAAGTTTGCTGCCGAGCAAGCAGCGGCAACAAAGTTAGAGGCAGATAAAGTGGCGGTGTATAGAGCCACACTTTCGCCATGCCCTGCAGATGGAAAATGCAGAGTAGGAAACATCGGTCCGGGTGGTGGCATCGTCTTCTACATTTCCCCAACACCACAGCCATGGGGACAGTACTTAGAAGTTGCTCCGGCTACGTGGGCTGGCGGTTATTTTGATCCGTATACACAATGGTGTTCACTCGGTGACACCTTGCTTGCAACATCGATCACTGACCCCGATTCTATTAAAAGAAATAGTGAGGCAGTTGGTTCAGGCAAAGTAAACACAGATTTAATGCTTGCATCATGCATGAGAGGAGTTGCTAATTTAGTTCGCAATTACAAGGGTGGGGGCAAGACCGATTGGTACCTTCCATCAGCCGATGAGGTCAATCTGATGCTCAAGCAGAATAGTGTGGTTGGTGATTTCTCGGTCACCTCATACTGGAGTTCATCCCTTGCGCCCGTATATGGCTCGTGGCAACAACTAGTTTATGCAGGTCTTAATTATACAAGTGATGAAACAAATGCCAGCTCAGTTCGGCCGATAAGAGCATTCGGTTGACAGGGGTTCAAGAAAAAGTCAATGACAAATTTAGCCTCAACACTTACCCTTAATGAATGCGAATGAGGGAGAGAATCCAAAAGGCCATTCTCGTTGCCCTGACTCTTGCTCTGATTCCAATTTCTTCATATTCAGTATTTGCCGCAGGGCTGCAAACACCAAGCTGTGGCAATTACAAAGTAACCACAAACGAAATTATTGTTGGTGTTAAGTTTCCTAAAGGTACATATCAGATAAATGTTTTTGGGATTTCCTGCACAAAAGTTATGGGAACCAAAGGTTTATTTGCTCAATTCCTTAAGTTGAAAGATAAAGATCCATTGCCTAATCCTTGGACTTACTTGGCAGATGCAATAGGAGCACCAAAGTTTTCATCAGGTCCAGGTGTTGGATTCCGTGTTCAGTTAATAACACCAACACCAACACCAACACCAACACCCACGCCTTCGCCAACGCCTTCGCCAACGCCTTCGCCAACGCCTTCGCCTTCGCCAACTGAGGTTCCCCTTGGAAAATGGCAAGAGACGCAATTCGCAATTCTTAAAGCTCTTTCAACTCTGAAACCAGAAGTGATCCAAAAGCTAAATTTCATTTATAGTCCAAATGCAAATAAAACAGCGGCCGACAAATTACAGGCTGCATATCAGGAACCAATTACGCTTCTTTCAAATCTTTATGTAAACCCCCGCCCCGTTACATTCCTAGTAATGAATGAGACCGACCACGATTGGTGGTGGGATCAGGCCACATCATTGGCTTCAAAAATGCCCGATGATTGGTGGGGCGGAAGTCATTGCCAACCAAATCCAATGTCTCATTGCGGTTACGGCTCCATGGTAGAACCAGATGGTACTTTCCACTTTGGACAACTTTTGGGCTCACAATTTGTTTGGAACCAAAGGGATTACACGATTGCTTACCATGAATCAATTCATGTTTATCAACTTGGATTAATGGGGTACAGGATGCGTGAATTGCCAAATTGGTTTGCTGAAGGGCAAGCTAATTATCTCGGTTTCACTTTTTCTCACAAATACTGGAGCAGCTCTGCACAGAGAAAAGTTAGTCTGCAGGGTTTAAAGAGTGATTTTCCTGCACTTTCAAAATTTACTACGCTCGAATGGGTGGAATGGCTGAAGAAAGTTGACTCAAATTCGGAGTTTACTTTCAACAATGCATTGGGTTATTCAGTTGGAGAACTAATCCTTGAAGCACTTTATAATTCAAATGACTACAATAAAATTCATGACTGGATGGTCACAATCAAGAATGGCGATAACTACAAAGATGCCTTTAAGAAGGTCTTTAATGATGATTATGACAATTGGATGCAAACGGTAGCTGCTCCATATTTGGACTTACAGATCTAGTTTTCGTCACGCTCTCCTTACGAATAAGGGACTCGAACCCCAATTGCGGGTTTTTGGGCGTCGTGCATGAGTAGGCTTGATTTATGACTGATCGTCAAGAATTTAGGGTGCTTCGAACTTATAA
>CAIXPV010000109.1 GCA_903921405.1 uncultured Actinomycetes bacterium | reverse complement strand
GATGTATTTATCCATATGCCAGCAGCGTTAGCTTTCCCCATCGGCAACAAGCATTACGACTGGATGTATGAATCTGAGCCAGAGCCATTTATGAATAATCGCCGTATTTATCATGCGCGCGGAAAAGTCTTGGGTGGTTCATCCTCTATTAACGGTCAGATTTGGCAACGCGGTAATCCAATGGATTACGAACGCTGGTCTAAAGATGCCGGAATGAGCACGTGGGATTACGCACACTGTCTGCCATATTTTAAAAAGATGGAGAACTGTTTAGCTGATCAAAACAATGTTTTTCGTGGCAACAATGGGCCGCTTAAATTAGAACGCGGCCCAGTAAAGGGGCCACTATTTGCCGCGTTCTTTAAAGCTACCGAACAAGCAGGATATCCACGCACTGATGATGTCAATGGATATAGACAAGAGGGCTTTGCCGCCTTTGATCGCAATGTGTACCGAGGCCGACGATTAAGCGCTGCGCGCGCGTATGTGTATCCGATTTTAAAGCGCACAAACCTTACGATCAAAACCCGCGCCCATGTCACCAAAGTTCTATTTGAAGGTACAACTGCTACCGGGGTAGAGGTAATGATTAAAGGTAAGAAGGTTACTTTTACTTCCCGTGAAGTCGTCTTGTGCGGAGGTGCAATTAATACTCCACAGATTTTGCAGTTGTCAGGAATTGGTAATGAAAAAGATTTAGCGCCACTTGGCATCACAATGGTGCATAACCTTCCTGGAGTCGGGGCAAATCTGCAGGACCACTTGGAGGTTTACGTTCAGTACAAGTGCAAACTTCCCGTAACACAACAACCCATTACTCAATTCTGGCGTCGTCCATTTATCGGCGCCGCTTGGCTCTTCTTTCGCAAAGGACCTGGCGCCACAAATCAATTTGAAGCCGGTGGCTTTACGCGCAGCAACAACGATGTGAAGTATCCAAATTTAATGTTCCACTTCTTACCTTTGGCAATTCGATATGACGGCACCGGAGATACCCGTGGACATGGCTACCAAGTTCACGTTGGCCCCATGTATTCCGATGCCCGTGGTTGGTTAAAGATCAAGAGCGCTGATCCC
This sequence comes from uncultured Actinomycetes bacterium, assembly GCA_903921405.1. Classification (GTDB taxonomy): domain Bacteria; phylum Actinomycetota; class Actinomycetes; order Nanopelagicales; family Nanopelagicaceae; genus Planktophila. Next base: position 11,270 of record CAIXPV010000109.1, on the reverse strand, counting down.
TTGGAAAAGCCAGCAATGCAGTTCAATTATTTATCCACGGAGCAAGATAAGCGTGAGTGGATAGAAGCTGTGAAAGTTGCCAGAAACATTTTGACTCAACCAGCCATGAGTGATTACAACGCAGGTGAATCGTCCCCTGGAGCAAGTGTTTCAACTGATGCCGAGATTCTGGACTGGGTTCGCAAAGATGCTGAAACTGCGCTGCACCCATCGTGTACAGCCAAAATGGGTACAGATGAGATGTCAGTTGTAGATCCGACAACTATGAAGGTTCATGGCGTTCAAGGCCTACGCGTATGCGATGCATCGGTTTTTCCATATGTAACTAATGGAAATATTTATGCACCCGTCATGATGGTCGCCGAAAAAGCTGCAGATTTGATTCTAGGTAAGACTCCATTGCCGCCTGAAAATATCGAGTTCTATCGCCATGGACAATGAGGATTTAGCACCTTCAGCAATCGCAAAAGTTAGAGTTCAAAAAACCGATTCGCAGACCTCATCGTCAGATTCAGTTGTTGTTGAAGAGCCCCTAGAAATCCGTATCAAGCGCGGCGAAAATGAAGAACAACTAGGTATAACAATGCGTACGCCAGGAAATGATTTGGAACTTGCTGCAGGTTTCTTATGGGGTGAAGGATTTCTGAAAAACCCCGACGAGTTGATCAGCGTTAAAGTCTGCGCCGATAAATCTTTATCACTTCGCCAGCGCGCCAATGTAGTTATCGCCGAAGTTGCAGAGAATGCAAGCGAGGCTGTTCGAATTATGGAGCGTCGTTTCACAATTACATCGGCTTGTGGTGTCTGCGGATCTACAAATATTAGTGATTTGCATAAGCGAGGAGTTCAGAAAGTTTCTGCGCCAACTCATAGCGTGCAAGAGCTTGCACAGATGGTCACTTTGCTCGATGGTCGCCAACGCATCTTTGAAAAGACCGGGGGATTACACGCAGCAATGCTTGTTAATCCATCAGGAGATGTCACCTGGGTTCGTGAAGATGTTGGGCGGCATAACGCCGTTGATAAGGTAATTGGGGCAGCATTGATGGATGGCACAGTGCCATTGGCCGATTGGACCCTGGTTGTCTCTGGTCGCATTGGTTATGAGTTAGTACAGAAGTCCATCTGCGCTGGCATCTCTGCCATCGTGGGAGTCAGTGCACCAACGTCTTTAGCCGTTGATTTGGCCGCTGAATTCGGTTTAACGCTGTTGGCCTTTGCAAGAAATGGTGTGGCTAAACACTATCTACCTAGTGGCTTATGAAGCTTCGTGCCTATGCAAAGGCGGCTCACTTTGGCCCGACAATGCTTATTACCGCTATTGCGTTTTTTCTATCTACCCGCCTTTGGTGGGAAGGCCCGGCATACGTAATCGCATTCACGGTTTTCCTTGGCCAATTACTAATTGGCTGGAGCAATGATATTTATGATTACCAGGATGATCTAAGACATAATCGTAGCAATAAGCCCTTAGTTGCAGGCAGCATCACAGTAGTTCAACTTCGTAGGGCTACGTTTATTCTTCTACCAGTTGCGGTGATCGCAAATCTAATTGGTCCGCTAGGCATAAAAGGTGGTGCTATTTATTTACTAGGAGTCGGTTGCGGAATCGCCTATAACTTCTACTTTAAGTTCTCTCCACTTTCACCTCTGCCATATGCGGTGGCATGTGCAGCGTTGCCCGCCTCGATTTTTTACGCTACGAATCGCACGCCACCATTGCCTGTCTTAGCCGTTGGTTCAATGCTAGGAGTAGCCTTTCACTGTGCTAACGTCATTAAGGATCTGCCACAAGATAGAGATAGCAATATTGGGGGATTACCTCAACAGTTAGGCAAAAAATGGTCGGCGATTATTGCTTTAGTCTTAGTAATTATCTCCACATTAGTTTTTACTAATTCACACGTTAGCCAAAGTCTCACTTCGCAAGAAGAACTAAATACTTCATTGTCATCGGTCTTCACGGTTGGCGGAGATCGTCCTACTTTTGTAACTTTACCGACAGGGTATTCATCCGATACACCTGCGCCGCTGATTATTGATTTACATGGTTATATGAGCTCAAGTCTTACCCATCAACGCTTTGCCACGATTGATTTGGCAGCACAAAAACGGGGAGTGATTTATGCCGCGCCCGATGGTTTAAAAGATTCGCAGGGCTATGAATTCTGGAATGCGTCGAAGGCCTGCTGTAATTTTAATAATAATCTCGTTGATGATGCAGCTTTTATTCAATCCCTGATTGACGAAATCTCTAGCAAGGTAGCAGTAGACCCTAAACGTATCTATGTATTTGGTCATTCCAATGGGGACTTTATGAGCTATAGATTTGCCTGCACGCATCCTCAGACCGTTGCCGCCATCGCCGGACTTGCCGGTGCAATGGACATCGACCCCAAAACCTGTAGTGCTAAATCGCCTGTAAGTATTCTGCATATCCACGGAACAAATGATGAGGTAATTACGTACACGGGTGGATCGATCTTTTCAAACTTCTATACAAGTGCCAAAGAGAGTATTCAACGATGGGCTGTTATTGATAAGTGTTCTGCTACAGCAAAAGTTGGCCAAGCATTTGATTTAGTAACCTCTCTTGAAGGAAACGAAACAATTCCAACTACTTATTCATGCCCTGATACATCCGTGGAACTATGGACAATCAATGGGGGAGCCCATGGACCGGGGCTAGATTCAAGTTTTGGCTTAAAGGTGATGGATTGGTTACTTGCTCACCCTAAGAAGTAACTGTCCATTCTCTTTGATTATTTCAGTGAGAGCACGATTGAAGTTCGTGAAGTACCCGGGCTACCTAAATCTGCACCGATAGAAATACCTAAGCCACCCAGCGGCGCACCTTTGGTATCTACTGATAATTTAGGTAGAAAACTTCCGAGATCGACATAGGCAGAGAAGTTACCTGACTTCGTCAATGTCTTCTTAAATAGTCCCGAATCTCCAAGTCGACTAGCTGGATTCTTGGTTTGGAGAATAGCTTTACGAATTGAGGCTGAATCTGACCCAAGGTATAGATATTGGCCATCTTCAATAACTAGTGAATCAAGTTGTCCAGCATCAAGTCCATTCCTGCGTAAGACCATGCGAATTGTTTCAATCGTCTGGCTTGGATTTTTCGGAGTTAGACGCAAGAAGATAAGAGGATCGTTGGTTTTTCCATCGTCAAGAGCGATAACGGCAATGGGGCCTTGTAATAATTCACTGATGTCTTTTGCCTTTAGACCAATTAAATTGAGGGCATCATTTATGGCCGAATTGGAGAGAAGGCCGTCCGTTAACGAAGCTCCTATGCCTTCAATGTTGACTGCGCCAAGAGTGCTGGCTGGTAAATCACCAAGAATCTTCAACGAATCACTTGTATCGAGTTGTGTTTGGTTTTCAGATCCAATACCACGAGTAAGAATGTCGGTAACAAATGTATCCGATGTGAAATGCATTCCGATAACCACTCTGCCATTTGAATTCTTCGTAGTATTGAGATCAGCGCTCAACCCTTGTTGGTATAAGAAATCATTAATGTAGTTCTGCGCAAACTGGGCGATTGGTTTTAGGTCAGCCCAGACAACTGCAATTTGGTCCCCACCTAAGGCGTGCATATCCGACTTGTACACTTCATTATCTGATAAGTGACTTGGTGCGCTTGTAATTAGGTTAAGTGTAGACTTCTTCTCTGCAACCACTAAAAAGCCAGATATTATTTCGTAGTTTAATTCGGGGTAGTTCTTGGCTAAGTAGTATTTGACTTCTGCCTCATCTTTAACTGACACTACAAGAATCGGATTCATGGCGCCTGAACTCTCGATGACTGCAACTGCATATCGAGTGCCTATCCAAGGCTTGATTGCAGACCACTGCAGTTCAGACGATGCATCCGTTTGATTGATTAGTGAACCGACAGGATCCTCTTGATCAAAATTTCTAAAAGTTTTGGGGAACTTTGCGAGGAAACGGACTAAGTTAATTCGCTGACCTATCTTTGGATTGAGATCAATTTTTGCAAGAGCGACTGTATCTTTTGGCAAAATATCTTCAGGCTGAGCTCCGCCACCAGAAAGAAGAGCAAATGAAAGTCCAGCACCGGCGATTACGACCGCTACAGCTGCAACCACTATTCCGATTACTTTACCTTTTGATCGTTTCGCAGGAAGAGCGATTTCCGAGGTCAGCGCATGGTCATCATTAATCATGGACAGAGCATAACTTTAGGAGATGGTTATTAACCAGTAACTGTCAGCTCAATGTCGAATAGATCGCTGCCGTGGGTTACATGCATGGTGGTGGTGCCAATTTTTAATGCTTTGACAGCTGGATTAGTCGTATAGCTTCCTTGATCGCCGCCAGGAATAAATTCAGCGATACTCATATCTACTACGTTCACGCTCCACTTATCGGGATCGGCAACGGTGAAAACTACTGAGTTACCAAGTTTTACTGACACTTGTGAAGTCATTGCGGGATCGATCATGACAGGAGGAAGAGCCTGTGACATCTTTCCGCTAGCAGTAACGGTCTTCAGTGATTTGGCAACGCTCAATAACTGGGCATAGGTGATTCCACCAATGGCTTGTACCTGTATTTCAGTTCGCTTTAAGTTCTTAGCTGCTTTATTGGTAAACATTAAGTAACCGCCAACGCGCGCAATGTCGGCAGTTCCGCACTTTTTAAATGCCGCAGCCTTTGCTGGGTCGCAATACACGTACAACTTTGCACTAACTCCATTAATTGGCAGTGTTTTTAGGTACTTGGATAAGCCCGGATCAGAGCATTTAACTCCGGCCATCGTCTGCATAATCTCTAAGTAGCGTTTAGTGCCGCCATACTTAACATAAATCCATTGCTCGCTGCCCATACCGCAAGTAATCAGTTGGAACTTACTGGCAGTTAAACCCAATGTATTGCTTGGTTTATAGACCGTATAAGTAAGTCCAGTTTGAGCATCTGAGAACTTATCGCCTGAGCCCATGGCGATTGCAGTCATCGGAGAAAGAAATACCGCACACAGGGCTATAGCGATGGCTTTTCTCATACTCACATCATAACCAAGGCGTAAGGAAAGGTAGACTTCAAGGATTATGAGCGCAATCAAGAGTGGAGTTAAAAGGGTACTAACTCTCTTTACTTCACGCCGAGCATGGGTCAGACAGATAGCTGTTGCTGGATTGGCCGGTGCTACAGCATGGGCAGTGGGCGATCAATTAGTAGTCAATGGTGGGGTTGTTGCAGCGATTGTCTGCACTTTGAGTATTCGTATTTCACTGCATAAATCCCTTCGTGAAGGCTTTGGTCAGATTGTCGGTACCGCTATTGGCGCATCAGTTGCCCTTACCGCCGTGTCTCTTTTTGATTTTGGGTTTATATCAGTTGGCATCACCATCATTATGTGTGCGGTTGTGGCACGCGCACTTCATCTGGGTGAAGTCGCTTCAATAAATGTTCCGGTAACCGCGCTGATTGTTATAGGGCCTGGATTATCTGAGAGCACGGCATTACACAGATTGATATCGACCCTAATTGGCGCCGGCATTGCAATCTTCTTTTCATATTTTTCTCACCACAAGACTCCTATTGGTCGCTCACTAGATCAGATTCGAAGAGTCAGCGTAAAGGCAGCAACTTTACTTGCAACTATGTCTGAAGGTGTTGCCACTGGTTACACACAAAAAGATGCCGGTAATTGGCTAGCTAGCGCACGCTTATTAAATGAAGAGATTCCAGAGCTGCGCGCACAATCGGTTGAAGCACGTGGACATGCCCGGTGGTTTCCAACTGCTCGAAAGGATGAGGCCGAAGAGCTCTACATTCAAGGAATCGCACTTGAGCACACCGTTGTGGAGATTCGAACAATTGCACGAACATTATTTGATTCAGCTGTAAGCGGAGGCATCGCCGATTCAACTCAAAAAGCGATTGCCGTTGCGCTATCTGCTGCAAGCTATGCGATTTCTTCTAAGTTTGAAGACATTGGTCCAAGTCATGATGATTCACATCAAAGTGCAACAACCGATGCACGTGAAGCCAGTGCAGCACTTGCTGAAACTCTGATTGCCGATGCTAAAGATGTCGATCAAGAACAGATCGTTCGCGGAATATCTATGGCAGCAAATATCGACCTTATCGCCGACTCGCTAGATCAAAACTCACCTGCACTGCGCGATGTGATGACCCCCGATGAACCTGCTGCAGCCAAAGTCTTGCGAATCTCAGTCCGTGGGCAATTAGTGAGATTAGCTAGCAGAGTTTCACGACGTATCCGTGCGATTCTTAGAAAATAGCTGTGCGTCTTTAGGGCTATCTCTCACAGATAGGTAAAAGTGACGCAAGAGATTCTCAAAAACTACTGACCTGACGGCTCTGCGGTGGCAAGATGATGCACATGAGCAAACCTACTGTCGCCGTTAAATCCGTAATTATCAGATTTGCTGGCGACAGCGGAGACGGTATGCAATTAACTGGGGATCGCTTCACGATGGATACTGCCAGTTTAGGAAATGATATTTCTACGCTGCCAAACTTTCCTGCTGAGATTCGCGCACCTCAAGGCACTTTGCCCGGTGTCTCATCCTTCCAACTTCATTTTGCAGATCACCATGTGCGCACTGCTGGAGATGCACCAGATGTTTTAGTTGCAATGAATCCTGCAGCTCTGAAAGCAAACATTAAAGATATTCCTCGCGGTGCAACCATCATCGTCGATAAAGATGAGTTCACTACACGCAACTTATCTAAAGTTGGATATGAGACTAATCCTCTAGAAGATGATTCACTGAGCAGTTACAAGATTCATGCCGTTGCATTAACGTCTATGACAGTTGCCGCATTAGCTGCCCTGCCACTTTCACGTAAAGAGGCTGAGCGCGCTAAGAATATGTTTGCTCTTGGACTGCTCTCATGGATGTATCACCGTCCTACGGAGGCAACTGAGGCCTTCTTAAAAGCTAAGTTTGGTAAGAAGCCAGATATCTTGGAAGCAAACTTGATCGCTTATCGCACCGGTTGGAACTACGGCGAAACCAGCGAAGACTTTGCTACATCCTATGAAGTTGCACCTGCACATATGCCACCTGGGGTGTACCGAAACATTGGCGGAAATATCGCACTTGCCTATGGCCTAATCGCCGGGGCTAAACAGGCAAAACTCCAGTTATTTCTTGGCTCATATCCAATTACTCCCGCTTCAGATATTTTGCATGAGCTGTCAAAGCATAAGAAGTTCGGCGTAATTACTTTCCAAGCCGAAGATGAAATCGCCGCAGTTGGCTCTGCCCTTGGCGCTTCTTACGGGGGAGCACTTGGTGTCACGACAACATCTGGCCCAGGAATTGCGCTCAAGAGCGAGATGATTGGCCTAGGCGTGATGTTAGAACTTCCACTCATTATCGTTGACGTTCAACGTGGTGGACCATCAACGGGTCTGCCAACTAAAACTGAACAAGCCGATTTACTGCAAGTGATGTTTGGCCGAAACGGTGAATCACCAGCGGCCGTAATCTCTGCGTCGACTCCAAGTGACTGTTTCACGATGGCTATTGAAGCGGTTCGAATCGCAACTACGTATCGGGTACCTGTGTTTTTATTATCCGATGGATATATTGCAAATGGTTCTGAGCCTTGGAAGATTCCCGACGTTACAGTTTTGCCAGATCTATCGGTAGATTTTGCAAAGAGCCAAGAGGGTTTCCTACCTTATGATCGTGATCCAAAGACTCTCGCACGCCCTTGGGCAATACCTGGCACTAAAGGTATCGAGCACCGCATTGGTGGAATTGAAAAGCAAGATAAGACTGGTGAGATTAATTATGAGCCAGCAAATCACGACTTTATGGTTCGCACGCGTCAGGCCAAGATTGATGGCATCGAAGTTCCAGATATCGAGGTCGATGATCCAACTAATGATGCAAAGGTCTTATTCCTTGGCTGGGGTTCAACGTATGGCCCTATTGCATCGGCAGTTGAAACCCTTCGCAATAACGGTGAAAAGATTGCGCAAGCACACCTTAAATATATCAATCCATTCCCTAAGAACTTGGGTGCAGTGCTAGAAAAGTATGACAAGGTCATAACACCCGAAATGAACCTAGGCCAGCTAGCGATGCTGCTGAGATCTAAGTACTTAAAGGACATTGTGGGATACAACATGGTGCGCGGTCTGCCATTTACTACGGCCGAACTAGTCGAAGCTGCGATGGGAGTACTTCACAATGACTGATGTAACTTTGACTAAAAAGGATTTCACATCCGACCAAGAGGTTCGTTGGTGCCCAGGATGCGGTGACTACTCAGTGCTTTCCACCATGCAAGCCTTCTTGCCTGAGCTTGGAATCCCACGCGAGAACATCGTTTTTATCTCAGGTATCGGCTGTTCATCACGCTTTCCGTACTATCTCAATACATTTGGTATGCACTCGATTCATGGACGTGCACCAGCAATCGCATCGGGCTTGGCAATTTCTCGCCCTGATTTAACTGTCTTTGTTATTACCGGTGATGGTGATGCCTTATCAATTGGCGGAAACCATTTAATTCACGCTCTGCGCCGCAACGTTGAGTTAAAGATATTGTTGTTTAACAACCGAATCTATGGCTTAACTAAAGGTCAGTACTCGCCAGCAAGTGAGCAAGGCAAAGTTACAAAGTCAACACCTTACGGCTCGCTAGATACTCCATTTAATCCAGTCTCACTTGCAATCGGTGCCGAAGCAACATTTGTTGCGCGCACTATCGATAGTGATCGCAAGCATTTAACTGAGGTCTTGCGTCAAGCTGCTGCCCATAAAGGCTCTGCACTTATTGAGATCTATCAAAACTGCCCAATCTTTAATGATGGGGCATTTGATCAAGTTAAAGATAATGAAACTAAAGAGGGTTCTCTGCTGCAGATGATTCATGGAGAGCCGATCAAGTCATCTACCTTTGGCGTGATTCGTGATGGCGCAGCTTTAAAGCTAGTAGAGCTATCAACCATCGATGAATCGCAGTTAGTTATTCACGATGCACATGCCTCTGATCCTTCATATGCATTTGCCTTATCGCGCTTGTCGGGCTCATCTCTTGAGCACACACCTATAGGAATCTTCCGCGATGTTGAACGTCCTGGTTATTCAGCGATGGTCAATGACCAAGTCACATCCATCATCGATTCTGCAGGTGCTGGTGACTTAGAAAAGCTTCTTAACTCTGGCGATACTTGGGTGGTTGATTAAGCCAAGACGGCTAACCTTGGCAAATGGAATGTGCCCTCTCTGCAATTGATTCAGTCGCTGACCTGCGTTCAGGCGCAGCTACACCTGCAACTTTGGCTGCCCAAGCACTCGATCGCATTGAAGAGGTTGATGCAACTGGGTATGAGTTGAACTCAGTACTAGCCATCGCACCAAAAAATAGTGACAGTACTTTCGATGCTAACTCACCACTTGCAGGACTACCGATTCTTATTAAAGACAATATTGAAGCGCTGGGTCTGCCGGGTACTGCCGGATCAACAGCCCTGCTTGATCATCCAGTTATTGCAGACAGCGCACTGGTACAACGTTTGCGCGCGGCAGGTGCCAACATTATTGGTGCAACAAATCTTTCGGAGTGGGCAAATATTCGCTCCTCATCATCGACTAGTGGATGGTCAGCGGTCGGGGGATTAACGGCAAATCCATGGATTCACCACCATAGTGCTGGGGGATCATCATCGGGCTCCGGCGCTGCAGTTGCTGCAGGTCTTGTATCACTTGCTGTCGGAACGGAAACCGATGGCTCCATTATCTGTCCGGCATCATTGAATGGCTGCGTAGGAATTAAGCCAACAGTCGGCAGCGTTCCGACGCAGGGCATTGTTCCCATCAGCGCCAACCAAGACTCACCTGGACCTATGGCACGTTCAGTTAAAGATGCGGCGCTGTTATTAGAGATTATGAGCGCGACAACTGGTTTAGTAGATGCAACTGCTGATACACGCACATTGAGAATCGGCGTGGTGCGATCGTGGCTAACGGGTCACACTGCAACTGATGCACTCTTTGATGCAGCGCTGTCACAGATATCTAAAACTGGCGCAACCTTGGTGGAGATTAAATTAAAGGCGCCAGATGAGAATACGGGCAACGATGAGTATGAAGTTATACTGCACGAACTCTTCGATGACATGGGCCAGTATTTAACGGTGCGCGCTGATACAACGTTGAAATCTTTGGGTGATGTGGTTGCTTATAACCTGTCTCACAAAGATAGCGAGATGAAACACTTTGGCCAAGAGTTATTTGATAAATCGTTGACCCTTGGTGGACGCAACAGTGCTTATCAAGGAAAACGTGCACGCAATCTGGAGTGGGCAAAAAATACTTTAGCCAAGGGCCTAGCCGATGTAGATGTGCTGATCGGTGCCACGTATTCACCGGCTTGGGTCAGCACGCTAGGCAAAGGTGATGATTACGGTGACAACAGTTGGATCACCATGGCCCCAGCAATTACTGGTGCACCAATTGGAACAGTTCCAATGGGGATCGTGGAAGGCCTGCCGGTTGGTTTAGGTGTTGTTGCCCGATCAGGTGATGAAATTAGATTAATAAGTGCACTTGCACAGATAGAGCGTGCTTTAGATCTAGGTGTTTTACAACCAACTTTTAAAAAGTAACTGCCGCGCTTTCGACTACCAACGCTTTACGCCCCGGCAACGTGTAGCCCGATAAATTATCGTTTTGCTCATTGACTACATCTTTAGCAACAACGGTGCGTCCCTTCCATTCATAATCTGTAGTCGTATGTGCATCACTGACTAAAGTAATGTCATATCCACGCTCGAGAGCACCGTGACATGTATGGCGCACGCAGTTATTTGTCTGAGCACCAGTTATGTAAAGATGGTCAACTTTCAGTGAAGCAAGAAGAGAATCCAGTTCAGTCTCTTCAAAGGAGCTTCTAAACAACTTTCGAACAATCGCTTCGCCGGCAAGTGGAACTAGCTCGGGCACTATCTGCCAGCCAAAGGAATCAATCACTAACTCTTCATCAGAGTGCTGAATCCAAATCACCGAGACACCCTTGGCTCTGGCCTTATCGATGACCTCGTTTATGTGGGCAATAACGACATCGCGCTGATGTGCTCCATCTACAACATCATTTTGAACATCGATAACCATCAGGGCGCTGTTGCTGCGATCGGCAAATAAACTCATGAAGAAATCCTACGTAATTGCTCTAATCCTGGCGAACAACTAAGAATTGTGCGCTCAAACGTGGCACGGGGTGAAGATACTGTGAGCCAGACG
>CAIXPV010000108.1 GCA_903921405.1 uncultured Actinomycetes bacterium | reverse complement strand
GTCCAGAGACAATATCTAGCTCTGGTGTGATCATGCCTGCCTACATTCCAATTCCGCAGATGCTGCCTATGGCTGCACCGCAGTTAACAAGTAATGGTCAAGCCCTTGTCTGCAGTATCGGTGGTTACTCACAGAGCCCCAGTGCCTCAATCTTCTCTCTCTTTGTCGGTGGCATATATGTCTCGACGAACTTTTCTGCAGGCGGTGCCTTTCTGCCTGACTGGATTATCGACTGGGCAACTCCTGGCACTATCTCAAGAACTGCCACGTTGCAGGATGCAATATGGAAAATTGACCCATCATGGGCTGGCAAGAAGGTGAGTTGTCGGACTGTTGGATATGCCAATAACGCCATCGGAATCACCGACAGCAAAGCATTGAGGTTGTAGGGCGGCTCTTTACGATGTATTACTTTATTCCTGCACCAGCAGATAGGTGAGGTAAAGATTTACTAGCGGAAGGGCTGGCCCTACAAAACTAGCCAAATAGGTTGTAAATCCCAACCCATATCGTGACTCTGCTGAGGTAACCCCCTAAGGTTCTCGAAATGATCACTATGACATCACAATCGTTGCATTCTTACGATTTGTAAATGCCGATCATGGATGCCTGTGAAGGGCCACTTGAATGAGAATCATCGGCAAGCGGATTCGCACAACGATTCTTTTTTCTATAGCGCTCTCATTATTACTGGCACCAATATCCGCAATCGCAGCACCCTATACCGCTGACATCGCCTGTACGACCGGTGCTTACCATATTGAAGCGGGTGAAGTAACCGGGAACGCAAGTTGTACAGGCGTGCTAAATATAGGGTCCGGCATAACCAAAATTCTGGCAAATGCTTTTCTGAACAACTTAGCGATAACTGATGTAATTATTGCAAGTAATGATCTTGAATCTATTGGTGATGCTGCATTTAAAGGAAACACCAACTTACAGAATTTGCAACTAGCAAATGGAATATTTTGGATTGGTTCATTTGCATTTCAAAACGACATTAGGCTCAGCACTATTGATTTAGGAACCCACCTAGGACAAATTAATCGAAGTGCATTTCAAGGTTGCACTGGAATTACTTCCTTAACACTTCCTAACTCTTTGACCTCAATCGGAGGTAGCGCTTTTTCAGGCGCTACACGTCTAACCTCAATCGCCATCCCTAACTCTGTGACATCAGTCGGGACGTTTGCCTTCTCGGGTGCATCAGCATTGTCTTCAGTCACTTTAGGAAATGGTTTAACTACATTAAGTGATAATATCTTTAATAATGATACACATCTTACTTCAGTCACATTTGGTACTGGCATAACTTCAATCGGAGCAAGCGCTTTCTCAGGCAATATCCTGCTTGCCTCCATCACAATTCCAAGTGGTGTAATTTTAATCGGAGGTAACGCTTTCTATGGTACGACGGCATTAACCAGTTTCACATACTGCGGTAGCGCAGACTTGACCAACACTAGACTTATTGGAAAAACAAGAATTTGTCCCGGGGCGCCAACAATCGGCACGGCAACTTCCACCGGAACATCGACAGCAACAGTTGCATTCACTGCACCGGTTTCTGATGGTGGATCAACAATTACGTCATACATTGCAACCTCCAGCCCTGGGTCGATTACAGCAACGCTGACACAGGCCGGCTCTGGAACGATCTCGATCACAGGTCTTTCTCCAACTACTTCTTACACAT
>CAIXPV010000107.1 GCA_903921405.1 uncultured Actinomycetes bacterium | reverse complement strand
GGACTTCTACCCATTACTGACTTAGGTGAAGCTAAAAAAGCGTTGCGTGATCACCTCAATGCTTGGAGCAAGATTGGTATGACTCATCGCGAAAAGCGAGCTTCGCTCGATGCGCGCGTACAAGCCGTTGAAAACGTTTTTAAAGAAGCCGAAGCAGAAATTTGGCGCAAGACTGATCCAGCTGCCAAAGCTCGTGCGCAAGAGGTTGTTAAGCAGCTAACAGATTCGATCGAAAGCTACGAAAAGATCGCTGCTAAATCTCAAGCTGCAGGTAACGCTAAAAAGGCCACTGAAGCATCTGAATCTGCAGCTGCGCGACGAGTGTGGTTAGAAGAGGCAATGAAGGGCCTAGCTGAGTTCAGCTAGTTATTTGTAGAGCGATAAACGTCGTACACCCCTTCAATATGTCGCACGGCTGAAAGAACTGCATCTAGATGTGTTGCATCAGCCATCTCAAAAGTAAATCGTGAGAAGGCAGTTCTGTCTTTAGATGTGCTTACTGATGCACTCAAAATATTGACGTGCTGTTCTGACAATGTCCTGGTTACATCGGCCAACAGCGATGCTCTATCGAGGGCTTCTACTTGAATATTTACTAGGAAGACCGAAGCTGCACCTGCTCGCCAATTAACTGTGACAACGCGATCTAACTGCGTTTGACGTAAATCTGCAGCGTTCACGCAGTCAGAACGGTGAATTGAAACTCCGCTGCCTTTTGTAATGAATCCCATAATCTCATCACCCGGGACTGGTGTGCAGCAACGTGCCAACTTAACTAAAACATCATCAGAGCCTTCGACATCAACTGCATTACTAGATCTTCTCGTTGCCGGAGCTCGCGTAGGAAGTACGTCCATGGTTGTTTCAGGATGAGAATCTTCTCCCCCAAGTGCGACAACTAGCTTGTCTATAATCGATGCAGCAGATACGTGACCATCTCCTACTGCCGAATACAGGCCTTCGATATCGCTATAACGAAGTTCATGTGCAAGCTCTAACAATGAGTGACCTGCAAATATCTTCTGTAACGGTAATCCCGCTTTTCTCATCTGTCGCGCAATGGATTCTCGTCCGGCGTCGATCGCCTCTTCGCGCCGCTCTTTAGTAAACCACGCTTTAATTTTAGAGCGAGCCCGCGGACTCTGTACAAAGTTGAGCCAGTCGCGGCTTGGGCCAGCATGCTCACCCTTATTGGTAAGAATCTCTACTACATCACCATTATTGAGTCTGGATTCAAGTGGCACCAAACGTCCATTAACTTTGGCGCCTGCGCATCTGATTCCAACATCGGTATGCACCGAAAAGGCGAAGTCAACAGGTGTTGATCCACCTGGAAGTGCAACAACACTGCCCTTAGGTGTGAAGACGAAGACTTCAGGGGAACCTAAATCAAAACGCAGCGCCTCTAAAAACTCCGATGGATCCTCTGTCTCTTTTTGCCATTCATGTAACTGGCGCAGCCATAACATTTCAGGCGAGGTTTCATTGTTTTCATGACCTTGCTTGTATTTCCAATGGGCCGCGATACCAAATTCAGCACGAGAATGCATGTCATATGTTCGAATCTGAATTTCGATCGCCTTGCCGGTTGGTCCAATTACCGTCGTGTGCAACGATTGGTAGAGATTGAACTTTGGCATTGCAATGTAGTCTTTAAATCGTCCAGGCACTGGACTCCATCTAGCGTGAATTGATCCCAAAACCGCATAACAATCGCGAACATCATCAACTAATACGCGGATTCCAACTAGGTCATAGATGTCATTAAATTCACGACCACGCACAACCATTTTTTGGTAGACGGAGAAAAAGTGCTTTTGCCTGCCGGTGACCGTTGCATGGATGGCATCTTT
>CAIXPV010000106.1 GCA_903921405.1 uncultured Actinomycetes bacterium | reverse complement strand
TAACTATTCGGTGGTTTGGCTGGAACCAGTATCAAGTTTTGATATCACAAGCTCGGACACCCCTGCCTGACGCAGAGAGCCTTTTGGCTCGGACATCCTCCGCCAGACAAATCCGTTGATCTCTGTAAACACTATCTCCTTGAATCGGAAAAGCCACCCTCGAAGGATTTACATCACAACCACGTTCTGCGAAATTTAAAATAACCATCGCCACTTCTCTCGTAAGAGTGATCGTGGAAAACCGAGACGAGATTCTCACTTCAGAACTGCAAGGCCTAAAGTGGCGGTCTCTATTAATTTCTTAGGGTTACGATCGTGACTGCGGGTAACCAGCCCTTTTTGGTACTTTCCTGGGATGAAATTATTTAGGAAGAAGAGTATTGATCCAAATTCAGGTCCAGATTGGAGTGCTTATTTGGATTCCACTGAAGATTTCGATGAAGTAGCTTGGCAAGAGGAGGTCCAGTGCCAAATAGGCAAAATGACTTCTGGAAATAGAGTTAAACATTTCTTTACATATTGTTTGTATAAAGTTAAATATAGATTTATGAGAAATAATCCTGTTGATGAATACTCAGGCGGCTTTGATGATGGAATACATATGAGAAGGATGTGCGATATTTATGATGAAAATAGGACCAAATTCGAAGAGTTTGCAGAAGAGGTCTTGGATAAAGGGATTGGATCAATCGAGTATGAAGGCAAACTTGTAATCTTCCAGCGAGAGGATTTACCTCGCAATCCAGGTATTGCAATGTTTAGTGAAAATCTGGATGGCACCAACCGCTTTAAGGATGGCTGGATGAGCAACTCCGGTACCCGCGAGCAACAATTAAATTCAATTGCGTTTCAACTTGCTGGAAAGGCTGCTTCAATCGAAGGCTATTGAATCTGCTCGGTGGTTTGGCTGGAACCAGTATCAAGTTTTGATATCACAAGCTCGGACATCCTCCGTCAGTTCAACTCAGTTCGTATATATCAAGGTAGTAGCAGTCAAAAGAGAAAAATCACTCATTTGGATGATTTTCCGTTTAATCATGACATTATGATTTTATGAATCGTCGTATCTGCCACTTTAAGTCAGGCAATAAGTTCTTATGAGTAACTCCCTCCAACTGTCCGATGGTCGCTTTATCGAATACATCGACAACGGAGTTTCATCTAAGTCGGCATTAATCCTTCATCACGGAACTCCAACATCGATGGCTGTTTGGGGCACATGGTTAGCGGCCACGGCAGAAGAAGGAATAAGATCTATTGCATTCACTCGCCCTGGATATGCCGGTAGCGATAGAAAAGTTGGTCATACGGTTATTAGCGCAAATAATGATCTGGAAGAAATTTTAAACCACCTAGAAGTAGAAAACTTCGTCTCTGTTGGATGGTCAGGTGGTGGACCATATGCATTGGCTTCAGGGCTTTTGGAAAGATGCTCTGGAGTTCAATTGATCGCGAGCGTATCTCCTTATGATGCAGAAGGTTTTGATTGGTTTCAAGATCAAAGTCCTGAAAGCATCGAGGAGGCAAAACTTTCTGTGTTAAGCCTGGAAGACTCCATCGCCTTTAAGCAGGGCTACTACGCAGAAATTCGTGACCGAATAGCAGATGAGTTTTTAGTCGAGTATGCAAAGCGTTCGAGTTTTAATTCATTTGAGAATATTTACCGTGCATTTTCCGAAGACTTAAGCAGTTCCATCCATGCAGCTTTAAAATCAGGTGTTATTGGATATGCAGATGATGAATTCGCATTTCTTAGAAATTGGGGATTTGAAGTTAAAGATGTTCGCGTTCCAGTTGTTATTTGGCAAGGCCTAGATGATTTGAGCGTGTCACCTCATATGGCTAGATGGTTCAATGAAAATCTCTTCAACCCAACATTAGAACTCTTAGAAGGTCAACATCACGGCAGTATCATGGTTGAAAAGCGCAGAGAAATTCTAAATGCAGCTATTCGCGCTTTAACGGTCTAGAGAGCAACTACCGCTCCAAACTACGGGTGGGGTTACCCTGATTCACTCCGAAGCCGACCCTTGTTAATTTGATGAGATGTTTCAACCAAATCCAAAGCCTCTAATCCCCGCCATCATCAGAGCTAAGGTCCCAATATGGCTTCTAGTTGGGTTGCTAGCTGCTCAATATGTAGTTAGTAATACAAACAAGCAGAGTGAGCCCAGCTGCAGAATAAATGTGCAAAGAGTGCACCAATCAACCTATTCACTTGAATTTCAAAAATTAAGTGAAGCGAAACTCAAGATAAGTACGCTCTGTGATGTGCCGCAGGCATATACATCACTCACGGTTAAGTTTGAAGAAGTTTTGCCTAATCGTGGCAATAAAGTTGTGAAAGTAATTGCAAACATAATTGCTCGGCCTGAACCTGGCCGCCCAAATTACGTTTTGATTGAGAATGTGACGGTTCCATGCAATGGCAAAGGAAGGGTGGATTATTCTGGGCGGGCATACGGACAGGTACACCTCAAAGACATGCGCACAGTTGCTGTTTCAGGTAACTCTGATAAACCTAACCCCATGAACTGTCGAATTAGTGCAAAATAGGGGAATGAGTTTTTATGAAGAGCTTCTTACTCTTGGCCAACACTTGCATGATCGAGAGCGGCTGGCATTGTACGAATTCTTCATCAAAACTAAGTTCAAACTCTACAGCTTAGATGCAATTGAGCTCATAGAGTCGCAAAGTTTAAAAAGAAATATAGCTAATGGCGAGATCTTCTATTCTTTAAGTGGAGACACAGTTAGTTATTCTGCTCGAAAGAAAGGAACTTTGGCATACCAAGAAAATGTGCGAGAGGTGAAACTCAAGGGCCTTTCAAGATTTCGCGTTAGAAAACTCATTAAATTCTTCGCCCAGACAGAAGTTGAAATCATTTGGAACTACCCCCTTCAGGGTCGAAACCCACAGGATGAAGCGGGTTACTGCATCATCGCTTACCCCTATTTTGATCTGAGATATTTTTCGAATGGTGGAAGTCGGATTGTTGGATTAATTAATAAATTGAGAATTAACGACTCGGATTTGATGAAAAAGCTAAATGCATAAGGTAAGAGCTTTGTGAAACAAAGCCAAATTTTGTATGATTCGCGTGGAGGATTCGCATAGCGGCCGAGTGCGCGCGTCTCGAACACGCGTAGATGAAAGTCTCGAGGGTTCAAATCCCTCATCCTCCGCTCGTTTTATGAAGGGTCGGTGATTTCGTGTCACAGAACTTATTCCTGCACCTTACGACAAAGCGGGATTGGGAAAAAGCTCTGCTCGTTGGCAGGTATGAGGTCTCAACTAATGGCAAGACTTTGGCTGAAGTTGGATTTATTCACGGCTCGTTTGCTGATCAACTTCAAGAAGTTGCGGGCTTTGTATTTGCTGGATCAACTGAAGATTTAGTGGTTCTGCATCTGGACACAGAGAAATTAGAAGTTAATGGAATACCAGTCCGCGTAGAAATGGCCAGCAATGGTCAGAAGTATCCGCATGTTTATGGAGCAATTCCTTGCGCACTAGTAGACAAAGTTGTGCCTGCCTATATGAATACAGAAGGCCGTTTAACTCTAGAAACTTAGATCTCTACGCCAATGTATTTGGTCTGTAAGAACTCGTGAATTCCATCGAAGCCACCTTCGCGGCCCAAACCTGATTGCTTCACGCCACCAAATGGTGCTGCGGGATCAGAGATAACACCTTTATTGATTGCCACCATTCCTGATTCCATCGCTTCAGCTGTGCGCAATGCGCGAGTGAGGTTGGCCGAAAATACATAACTAATAAGACCAAATTCGGTGTCATTGGCTAATGCAATGCCCTCTTCATCAGTATCAAAAATGATGATTGGGGCAACTGGACCAAAGATTTCGTGAAGAAGAATTGGGTTATCTTTTTCAACAACTAATACGGTCGCAGGATAGAAAGCACCTTCGCCTTCTGGCTTAACTCCACCAACTTGAATCTTTGCACCGGCAGCCACAGATTCATCAACGATTTGTGCGATTTTATTGCGCTCTTTCATTGAAACTGAAGCACCAAGAGTTGTGGTTGCATCTGTACCTCGGCCTACTACATAAGCGCTCATTGACTTAGTCATTTGCGCAATAAATGCCTCTGAAATTGAACGCTGGACATAAATACGATTTGCTGATGTGCAAGCAGCGCCGCCGTTGCGCATCTTGGCAAGGAGTAATTGAGGAATTGTTACTGCAAGATCTGCATCATCATGAACGATAACTTGTGCATTTCCACCAAGCTCCATTGAACAACGAATTACCTTGTCAGCAGCTTCTTTCAGCAGTACTCGACCAACTTCAGTTGATCCAGTGAATGAAAGATTCTTAACTCGTGAGTCATGCAACATCTTTGAAATCGCAGGACCAGTTTTTTCTGGCAAAACTAAATTAAGAACACCCTTTGGCAAACCTGCGCGCTCCATGACATCAACGATGTACATCGCAGTTAATGGAGTCTCTGTAGCTGGCTTTAAAATCATTGTGCAACCGGCCGCAACTGCTGGACCAATCTTTCTAGTTGCCATTCCTGCAGGAAAATTCCACGGTGTAATAAGAATTGAAAGGCCGATTGGTTGGTGAGTAACAAGGATTCGCTTATCCCCTGATGGAGACTTGCGGAAATCTCCTGGCGTGCGAACTGCTTCTTCGGCAAACCAGCGGAAAAACTCGGCAGCATATGCAGCTTCACCGCGTGCATCAGGCATGGCTTTTCCATTTTCACGTGAAATTAATGTTGCAACTGCTTCAAGTTCACTCGTCATAATTTCAAAAGCTTTACGCAAAATCTCTGATCTAAAACGAGGGGCGGTCTTTGCCCATTCCACAGCAACAGCATCGGCGGCGGCAATTGCAGCTTCGCACTGTGCATCAGAAGCCAGTGAAACTTCGGCGATTACTGAGTTGTCACTTGGATCGTGGACTGCCACCTTGCTTGCGCCGTCCACCCATTGGCCATTGATATATAACTGTGTTTGCATGCGGGCAAGCATACGCTCAGCCTGCAAGAAGTTGTAGCCGATGCGCTCTACGATAGAGCCTTGAAATACAGTTGCGTTTAACGCAATTAAAAAGGAGTAATAAGTGCCAAAGTCGTGGACCGATGACGCGCCTACCCCGGTTGTGCTGCAAGATCATGCACACCTGAAGGACTCCTTCTTTTATACATTGAAACGACGTTTATTAGGTAATCCACTGAACCGACATACTTTAGGACACCAGCGTTTAAAAAAGCGGTTTGCCCTAGGTATTTTATCCTCTGACTGTATTTCTTCATCTGCTTATGGATCAGAGCAGATTTTAAT
>CAIXPV010000105.1 GCA_903921405.1 uncultured Actinomycetes bacterium | reverse complement strand
CTTCACAAAGAAAGATGGAAAACCTGGCCTTAATGGCGAAAAACTATTGATCGCGCTCGAGAAAGCTAAACAAGCCCCGCTATGGCGCACGATTGTGGCTTTATCTATTCGCCATGTTGGTCCAACTGCGGCGCAAGCTTTGGCTACTCACTGCGCTTCGATTGAGAAGATCTCTCAATCATCGGCGACAGAGTTAGCTGAAATAGATGGCGTTGGAGCAACGATCGCTGAATCGATTATTGAATGGTTTAGCGTTGATTGGCACCAAGAGATTATTGCCAAGTGGACTGCCGCGGGGGTTCGCGTGCGCCAGGGTGAAACTGTTCAGCTACCTCAAACTCTTGCAGGATTAACCTTCGTCGTTACAGGTGGATTGGAAAGCTTCACGCGCGATTCGATTTCAGAGACCATCATCGCCCATGGCGGCAAAGCGGCATCGGCGGTTTCAAAGAAGACTGATTATGTTTTAGTCGGCAGCGATCCTGGCTCAAAGCTAGCCAAGGCCCAAGAACTTGGGGTGAGCGTCATCGATGAGGCTAGGTTTAAAGATTTACTTGCAGGCAGGTAGTAGGATTTCACCTATGAATAATCTAGCTGCAGAAACGTTACGCGAACTTCCTATGCCTGCCGTTGCTTATGGTCTGGTTACTTTTGGAATCCTCTCTCTGCTTCTTTATTTAGCTCTTCGCTTAGACCGGGATTAATTTGTCCCGAGTAGGTATTTACGGCGGAACTTTTGATCCGATTCACAACGGTCATCTGCATGTAATTACCCAGCTTATTGAGAAGAAAATAATCGATCGCTTGCTTGTGATTCCAGCCGGACAGCCTTTATTGCGCAAAGGTGCACCACAGGCAACTGGCGCCCAACGCCGCACGATGTGTCAGTTAGCGATTTCAACGTTACCCCCACAGATCGCATCGCACGTTGAAGTAAATCCGATCGAAATCCTGCGCGAGGGACCTAGCTATGCAATCGATACTGTTGAAGCAGTTCGCGCAGCAAATCCAGAGTCTGAAATCTTTTTAATTCTTGGCGCTGATGCATATTCCAAGATCGATCAGTGGCATAGAGTCGATGAGATACATGCGCTGGCCACCATCATCTGTATAGATCGACCAGGTTTTGCCCACCACGGCATAGATATTGGAGCCCTGGATGTATCGGCCACCTCGATTCGCCAAGGTTTGAGCGCAGATGTACCGGAAATAGTTGGGGCATTTATACGGGAGAATGGGCTCTATGACAATTAGCGCACGAACACTCGAGATCACACAGGTTGCAGCCAACGCAGTAATTGAAAAGATCGGCACAGATTTAATCGCTATTGATTTATCTGAGCAGTTAGTTTTGAGCGAAGTTTTCTTAATCGCTACCGGACAAAATGTTGCTCAAGTAGATGCCATCGCCGATGAAGTGGAGCGACAACTTCTTGCGATTGGCGAAAAAGCTGCGCGCCGTGAAAAAGGTGCCGAATGGATTTTGCTTGATTACTCAGATTTAGTGGTACATATTCAAAGCACTGAACTTCGAAAGTATTACATGCTCGATCGATTGTGGAACGATTGCCCAAAGATTGAGCTACAAGCGGTTAAGGATGCTGCAGTTAATGGCAGGTAATCGCGTACTTTTATGGCGACATGGACAAACCGATTGGAACATGGTTAATCGCTTTCAAGGACATTCAGATATTCCACTCAACGATGTGGGCCGTTATCAAGCTAAGCATGCTGCAGAAATCTTGGCAGGAATGAATCCGACTGCGATTATTTCAAGTGACTTAGGTCGGGCGCGAGAGACCGCACAAGCCTTAGCTAATCTTGTAGGTCTTGAAGTTCAAGCACACGAAGATCTGCGTGAAACTAACGGCGGCCTTTGGGAAGGTAAGACTGGTGCTGAAAATCGCGCAGAGGATTTTCAAAACTTCATTCGTTGGATAGATGGCGATGACAACCCTGCAGGGACCACGGGAGAAAAACGCAGCGAAGTAGCTACTCGCGCAGTAGCCGTAATCAATAAAGCACTTGAAGGAAAGAGTGATCAATTATTAGTTGTGGCAACCCACGGCGGTACGGCACGTTGTATTTTGGGTGATTTATTACAGCTGCCACTTTCGCATTGGGGTGTCATAGGTGGACTTTCAAATGCGTCCTGGTCGATTGTGGAACGCAACCCCCGTCAATGGAATCTGATTGAACACAACGCCGGATCAATCCCAGAACCTGTCTATGGCGAAGAAAGCGGCGCAACTAACGCCTAAGCGATGCGGTAAGGTTTGCCACTTCCCAAGTAATTGGGGCTGTAGCGCAGCTGGTAGCGCACCTGCATGGCATGCAGGGGGTCAGGGGTTCAAATCCCCTCAGCTCCACGTATGAATATAGATAGTACAAACGAGGCGCACGCGGCATATGACTTCGCCTACGTGCAGGAAAAGTGGCTGCCCGTTTGGGATCAGATCCAACCATTTCAGTCTGGTCGCCCTGATGACATGCGTCCGAAGAAATATGTCTTGGACATGTTTCCATATCCTTCGGGTGACTTACACATGGGTCATGCCGAGGCATATGCCCTTGGCGATGTAATTGCTCGATATTGGATTCAAAAAGGCTTTAACGTCATGCACCCAATTGGCTGGGATGCATTTGGCTTACCGGCTGAAAACGCTGCGATTAAACGCAATGAAGATCCAAAGATTTGGACGTATGAAAATATCGCAGTGCAGAAAGCATCCATGCGCCGATATGCATGTTCATTTGACTGGGATCGTGTCTTTAATACATGCGATCCTGAGTATTACAAATGGAATCAGTGGCTATTTTTGCAGTTGCACGAGCGTGGTTTGGCATATCGAAAAGACTCTGCCGTTAACTGGTGCCCAAGTTGTCAGACAGTTTTAGCTAACGAGCAAGTTGTCGCAGGTCTCTGTGAGCGTTGTGATACTGCCGTTACAAAAAAGAAGTTGAATCAGTGGTATTTCAAGATCACTGATTACGCAGATCGTTTATTAGATGACATGGCTCAACTTGAGGGTAAGTGGCCTGAAAAAGTTCTGATGATGCAGCGCAACTGGATCGGTCGTTCCACTGGTGCCAATGTTTCATTTGTTATTGAAAATCGCGCCGAACCAATTACGGTCTATACAACTCGTCCTGATACTTTATTTGGCGCAACCTTTATGGTTCTTGCAGCCGATAGCGAACTTGCCGCAGAGCTTGCGAATGGTTCAGGTGTTGAAGCCGAATTCGCACAGTACTGTGAAAAGATTAAGGCAGATAGCGATATAGATCGTTTGGCAACGGATCGACCAAAGTCTGGAATTTTCTTAAATCGCTTTGCAATTAATCCAGTGAACGGTGCCAAACTTCCTGTATGGGCCAGTGATTATGTATTAGCTGACTATGGAACCGGCGCCATCATGGCAGTTCCGGCCCATGATCAGCGCGACTTAGATTTTGCGCGTGCAATGAACCTACCTGTCACAGTTGTTGTAGAAACTGGCGAAGAGGATCCCAATGTCAGCGGTATTGCAACGATTGGTGATGGCGTATTAGTCAACTCTGGCGCCCTTAACGGTATGAATAAGGCCGATGCCATCGCTGCAATCAATAGCCAGCTGGAAAAAGATGGATTAGGAAAAGCTGCGCGCAACTATCGTCTTCGCGATTGGCTTGTTTCACGTCAGCGTTACTGGGGAACACCGATTCCAATTATTCACTGCCCATCGTGTGGTGAAGTTGCTGTGCCCGCAGATCAATTGCCGCTGACTTTACCAAGTGCTGAAGGTTTAGATTTAAAACCCAAGGGAACATCACCACTAGGTGCTGCAACTGATTGGGTCAATGTTAAGTGTCCTAAGTGCGGCGCTGATGCCAAGCGAGATACTGACACGATGGATACTTTTGTTGATTCATCCTGGTATTACCTTCGTTATCCATCATCGACGAATCACGACGAACCATTTTCTAAGAAAGATCTACAGACATGGTTACCCGTTGATCAATATGTAGGTGGCGTTACCCATGCAATCTTGCACCTTTTGTACAGTCGCTTCTTTACTAAAGTTTTAAACGATATGGGAATGCTAGATTTCAATGAGCCTTTCACTCGCTTGCTCAATCAAGGCATGGTTGTTATGGATGGCTCTGCAATGTCAAAGAGCCGTGGCAACTTAGTTCGTTTATCTGATGAGCTCGAGCACCATGGGGTTGATGCGATTCGTTTATCGATGGTATTTGCGGGCCCACCTGAAGATGATGTTGATTGGTCAGATGTTTCACCTTCGGGCTCAGTTAAGTTTTTATCGCGAGCATGGCGCCTATCCGGTGATGTAACGAGTGCGCCAGGAGTTGATTTTTCAACTGG
>CAIXPV010000104.1 GCA_903921405.1 uncultured Actinomycetes bacterium | reverse complement strand
TGCTACAGATTCAACTCTTCTGATTCCCGGAGATCAATGGTGGCCATCTAGAGTAGAAGACTTAGTAACACCACCAATCGCACTTATCGCAAAGGGAAATCTGCATACGTTGTCGGCAGATTCATTAGCTATTGTCGGTACACGAAATCCAACAAATTATGGGGCGCGTATCGCGGGCGATTTTGCCGCTGGTTTTGTTGATAGAGATTGGGCGATCATTAGTGGCGGTGCATATGGAATCGATACTTTTGCTCACAAAGGTGCCCTGATTGCCGAAGGCGTAACAGTTGCAGTAATCGCCTGTGGAATCGATATTAATTACCCTGCAGGAAATGCCAGATTATTCGATGAAATCTGTGAGTCAGGTGCGCTGATTACGGAGGTTATGCCAGGAATAAAAGCGATGCCGCATCGCTTCTTAACGCGCAATCGTTTAATAGCCTCGCTGTCACTGGCAACACTGGTCGTAGAAGCTGCATTTCGAAGTGGATCATTACGCACAGCACGAGATGCTGCAGAACTATTGCGTCCTGTGATGGCAATTCCCGGACCGATTCATTCACCAACTAGCGATGGTTGTCATCGCCTTATTGGTGAGCGAGCTGCCGAACTAGTCACATCCGTGGCAGATGCAGTGGAGTTCATCGGTATAAATCAATGAGAGAATGAGCCTATGAGTGATTTCCGTTCGGGCTTTGTCGCCATTGTTGGCCGCCCCAACGTAGGAAAATCAACGTTGATCAACGCTTTGGTTGGCAGCAAGATTGCAATTACATCTCATCACCCCAACACCACTCGCAGCGCAATTCGTGGAATTGTTCATGGGCCAGATTTTCAAGCTGTTCTTGTCGATACCCCGGGAGTTCATAAGCCAAAGACACTTTTGGGTCATCGCTTAAATGCCGTTGTAGACCAGAGCATGGACTCTGTTGACGTTGTCATCATGTGCATCCCTGCCGATGAAACATCTGGTGCTGGAGATATCTTTATTGCACAAGAGATCGCTAAACACCCACGAGCTAAGAAGTTTGCAGTAGTTACCAAAACCGATTTGATCTCAAAGGAAAAATTAGCGTTGCGTCTTGCTGGAATCATGGCGTTAGCCCAAGGCTTTGTGTGGGATGAAATAATCCCAGTCTCTGCGGCTATTCATGACCAAATCGATTTGCTCAATGAATTAATCGGCAAGAATCTGCCACAGGGTCCGCAGTATTACCCGGCTGGAACAACCAGCGATCAAGCAATAGAGCAGTTAATTTGCGAGTTTATCCGCGAAGCGGCGTTGCAAGATGTGCGCGAAGAGCTTCCACATTCGATTATGGTAACTATCGATGAGTTTGGTGAGCGCGAAGAAAAAGGTTCGCGACCATTTTATGATGTCCATGCGACGATCCACGTAGAACGCGATACACAACGGGCTATTTTATTGGGTCACCAGGGAAGTCGATTAAAGGAGATTGGCATTCGTGCCCGTGCCGATATTGAGCGTGCACTAGTTGCAAAGATTTTCTTAGGCCTGCATATTAAGGTATCAAAAGAGTGGCAGAGAGACCCTAAGTTACTTGAGCGTTTAGGGTTCGGCGATAACAGCTAAGTTGCTTTTGCGACTGGCTAAGTAAGAACCAAGAAGTACTAAGGGAAGACCAACAATAATTCCCAAAGTTATTGGCTCATCTAAAATAATAATTCCAAGAACAACTGCGATAGCGGTATTGACGTAAGTTGTTAGAGATCCTCGTGCAGGCCCAATCTCCTTAATAACGATGAAGAACAACATGAAAGCAATGGCGGTAGAAAAAATACCAAGGGCAACCAATGCGGCAATTGCATTAATGGAGACGGGGTTATGTGGCCACGTGGCAATGGCGATTGGGGTATAGAAAGCGGCGGTGATTGCCATTGCTACACCATTGATTGCAACACCCTCGACACCTGGCAGATTAGAGGTAACCATCAATACGGCATAGGCATACATAACTGCGGCGAGGATGCACATAGCTATCGCCTTTGGATTGCTGCTGCCAGTAATCGACTCGATTCCAACTAGTGCAACGATTCCAATAAAACCAACGACTAATCCAATGATTCTCTTAGGCTGCCAGACTGAATGATCACCGCGAAGAGAAGTAAAGATTGTGGCAAAGATAGGAACTGTTGCAACCAGTAAACCAGCCAAACCAGATGGAATCTCTTTTTCAGCATTGGTGATCAATATCCAAGGCCCCACCATTTCAAGAAATGCATATGGAAGCACGTACTTAATACCTCGTATTGCATCCATAAATGATCCTTGATGGATTGCAATGGGAATCAAAATCGCCGCACCAATAATTGTGCGACCAGCGACTATGAGGGGAGGCGGAATATCGGCAACTGCAACCTTCATCAGCAGATAGGGGATTCCCCACAGCAGACCTACGACAGCAAATTGAATCCAGGATTTACGTGTCATTTAAGCAATCACGCGACGGTATAAATCAACAGTGGCCTTAGCAACGGCTTCCCAGCCAAAATACTTCATGGCCCGCACTCTGCCAGCAACTCCATATTCTGTAAGCAAGTCTGGCTGTGACATTAAACGCGTAATTGCTTGCGTTAAAGAAGTTTCGAAAGTTGCTGCATCACCGGTGTAATCTACTAACTCGCCAGTTTCGCCATTATTTACTACCTCTGGAATCCCACCTACACGCGACGCCAATACTGCAGTTTCACATCCCATCGCCTCTAAGTTCACGATTCCAAGTGGTTCATAAATCGAGGGACAGATAAATAGATCGGCGCCAGTCAATAGAGCCGTTAATTCGTGATGTGGCAACATGTCTTTTATCCACCAGACATTTGTGCGCGTCTTTTGTAGCTCGGCAATTAATTCAGCGACTTCATTGCCAATTCCTTCTTCATCAGGACTGCCAGCAGCGAGAACTAATCCGTGTTGCGGTGGAACTTCTTTCCACGCGCGCAGCAAGTGAGCTAAACCTTTTTGACGTGTAATACGTCCAACAAATATTGCATACTGCCCACTAATACCGAATTTCTGGGCAACTGAGGCATCATGATTAGGCGCAAACTTATCTGTATCAACACCATTGCGAATTGTTACTACCTTTGTAGGATCAAGGCTTGGGTAGGCCGCTAGTACATCTGCACGCATACCATCGCTGACTGCAATAATTGCTGCAGCCGACTCGTAAGCGGTTTTTTCAGCCCAGGAAGAAATTGCATATCCTGCGCCTAATTGTTCGGCTTTCCAAGGGCGAAGTGGTTCAAGTGAGTGAGCACTGACGATATGTGGAATTGAATAGTGAAGTGCTGCAATATGTCCTGCCATATTTGCATACCAAGTATGCGAATGAACTACGTCAACGTTTGACAAATGAGATGCAATATCTAGATCAGTAGCTAAAGCTTGCACTGCAGGGTTAGCACCGCTGAACTCTGCCGGGGTGGAGTATCCAAATGCATCATCTCGCTTTCCACCAAAACAATGGACTTCAACTGATATTCCGCTAATTTTGCGAAGTGCTTGCGTTAGTTGTACAACATGTACACCAGCACCACCATAAACGGCCGGGGGCCACTCTTTTGTTACGATGCCAACTTTTAGCTCGTTCACTTTTCCCCCTACCCCGACCAAGAGGTACAGGCTATCGTTAGCCCATGGCAAAACTTAAACTTCCCCTTGGCATAGTCCTTGCCGGTGGTGAAGGTAAGCGATTAATGCCCTTAACGGCCGATAGAGCCAAGCCAGCCGTTCCATTTGGTGGCTCTTATCGCCTTATAGATTTCGTTTTATCAAACCTTGTTAATGCAAATATGTTAAAGATTGCCGTACTTACTCAATATAAGTCTCACTCTCTGGATAGACACATCACCACGACATGGCGCATGTCTGCACTACTTGGCAACTACATCACTCCCGTGCCAGCTCAACAGCGTTTAGGCCCACGGTGGTATACCGGTAGTGCCGATGCGATTTTACAGAACTTTAATTTGATTCATGATGAAGATCCACGACACGTTTTAGTCTTCGGTGCAGATCACGTTTACCGCATGGATCCCAGCCAGATGTTTGTTCAGCACGTCGAATCCGGTGCAGGAGTCACTGTTGCCGCCATTCGCATGCCCCGCTCTGAGGCGCACGAGTTTGGTGTGATTGAACTAGCCGACGATGGAATAACAATTAAAGCTTTCCATGAAAAACCAATCGACCCACCTGCAATGCCTGGCAATCCAGATCTTTGTTTAGTGTCGATGGGTAACTACATATTTAAGCGCGATGTAATGGAAGAAGCGCTGATTATTGATGCAGAGGATTTAGAATCACGCCACGATTTAGGCACCAATATAATTCCATTCTTAACAAATGCAGGCGTGGCTAAAGTCTACGATTTTGCGCACAATGTAGTTCCCGGTGAAACTGATCGTGACAAAGGGTATTGGCGCGACGTTGGCTCCATCGATGCTTATTACGATGCACACATGGATCTAGTCTCCGTGCATCCGATCTTTAATCTATACAACCGCGAATGGCCCTTGCTTACGAATCCACCATCATTGCCGCCAGCTAAATTTAGTGAGGGTGGAGCAGCACACGATTCAATCGTTGGCGCTGGAACAATTATCTCTGGTGGAATCCTTCACAACTCTGTCGTTTCCTACGATGTTTCAGTAGGGCGAGGAGCTTTGGTTGAAGGCTCTGTTCTCATGCCATCTGTGAATATTGGCGATAAGGCGATCATCCGCAATGCGATATTAGATAAGAACGTCGTTGTAGAGCCTGGCGCACAGATTGGCGTTGATCTAGAGCGCGATCGTGACCGCTTTACGATTAGCCCAGGTGGAATAATTGTTGTTGGAAAAGGCGTGCGAGTTACTGCGTAAGTTTCACCAATCACTAGTGTTATCACGCAGCGTTCGGTACTGATCCATTACATGTGGCGTTGATTTAGAACTATGCGCATTTGTTTCACCGTTGTGCCACGTTGGCATTTCACCAAGTAACGCCCATGCCGCCTGCTTAGCGGCGCCATCGGCAACGTATTCACTTGCTTGCGGGACGATAACTGTGCGTCCAAAGATTGCACTGGCAATAGTTGGAATCGCAGGATTCTTAGCTGCACCGCCAATTAATATGATCCGATTAACATGAACACCCAATGCAACAAGTGCATCAACGGCGTCGGCTAACCCGCAGAGCATTCCTTCAATCATTGCCCTAGCTATATCGGATTGATTGGAGTTCTTTAAGTTCATACCGGCAAAGACGCCAGTTGCTTGAGGGCGATTCGGTGTGCGTTCGCCCTCAAAATATGGCAGAAGAGTTAGCCCATTGGCACCAGCTGGTGAAGTCAAAGCAAGTTCTCCAACTTCGTTGTGAGTGACTCCAAGAATTCGCGTTGCAGCATCTAAAATTCTGGCAGCATTTAATGTGCACACTAAAGGTAAGTAGCGTCCAGTTGCATCGGCAAAACCTGCAACTGCGCCAGTTGAATCATGTGTAGGAGTATCAGATACGGCAAAGGCAGTTCCGCTTGTTCCAAGCGAGACGATGACATCGCCAGGTTGGGCTTGAACTCCAAGGGCAGCAGCTGCGTTATCACCTGCGCCAGCGG
>CAIXPV010000103.1 GCA_903921405.1 uncultured Actinomycetes bacterium | reverse complement strand
TATTAACGCATGGGCACGCTTAGATTTTAAGCAAGCATGGACATCTGCATACGCTTATGTGGTCATAGCTAAATGCATCGCAACAGTTATATTAATTGTCATTGGATACATGCATCGTAAGAATTTAGCTAACCGGCAATCGATTGACTGGAAAGGCTTCGTAAACTTAGTTTTTGCTGAAGCCGTCATCATGATTGCAACAGTTGCTATGGGAGCATGGTTATCTTCAAACCAAGCACCAAGTAGACCCACACGTCCAAAGTTTGATGCTGCAATTGCAGTTACGGGTATCTCTACACCACCACCGCCAACGTGGAGTCGAATCTTCTTTAGTTACGAGCCGGATGCATTGATGATCGGACTTCTCATAACAGCGATTGCCTTATATGTAAAAGGCGTTCTTGTACTTACTCGGCGTGGAGACAACTGGCCAGTTGGCAGAACCGTTGCATTTGCATGTGGAATTGGCGCAATTGATTTTGCGACTAGTGGTGGTCTTGGTCTGTATGCCCACTTTGCTTTTTCATATCACATGGTCGCCCATATGATTTTGGGAATGATTGCACCAATTGGAATTGTTTTAGGAGCACCGATTACTTTGGCGTTGCGAACTCTTCCACAGGGACGCAATAAAGAAGAGCGTGGAGTGCGTGGGACTCTTCTAGCTGCCTTGCACTCTAAATTAGCTATTTTCTATACAAACCCAATTGTGGCTCTTGCATTCTTTGATGGATCACTCTTTGCTCTGTACTTTACAAATCTCTTTGGCAGCATGATGCAGAGTCATGCCGGCCACTTGTTCATGAATATTCACTTTATTCTGGCGGGATTACTCTTCTTCCATGTGATCATTGGAATCGACCCAAACCCTCGTCGTATTCCGCATTTAGTAAGGATTGTGGTTGTCTTTGCCGCAATGAGTATTCACGCATTCTTCTCAGTTGCATTAATGTCCTCCACAACTCTTATCGATAAGGGTTATTTCGCCTCCATGAAGACCCCATGGCTTGTGGATTTACTAGCTGATCAAAAAATTGGTGGTTCGATCGGCTGGGCAATGGGAGAAATTCCAATTCTGCTAGCTCTTGTGGCTACATTTATTAGCTGGGTTAAAGATGATTCGCGTGAAGTAAAGCGGATCGATCGAAATACTGCGCGTGCCGCTGCCATGGGCAGACCAGATGAATTAGCTGATTACAACAACTACCTACAACAACTAGCCCAACGTGATAGAGATGAAAAATAATGGAAAACTTATTTAGCTTGCCCAGTGAATATAAAGATCTGCGAGAAAGTGTGCGCGCCTTAGCGGAAAAAGAGATTGCGCCCTTTGCTCAGGCCGTTGATGAAGAGCACCGCTATCCGCAGGAAGCCGCAGATGCTTTGCAAAAGGCTGGACTTGCTGCAGCACATGTTCCAACTCAGTACGGTGGCGATGGTGCAGATGCTTTGGCTACAGTTATTATTATTGAAGAAGTTGCACGAGTATGTGGTGCTTCATCACTGATTCCCGCCGTCAACAAACTTGGTTCGCTACCTTTAATTCTGGGTGGCAATGAAGAGCAAAAAACACGGTGGCTTAGTCAGCTAGTTGCTGGCAAAGGTTTTTCTTATGCCTTATCAGAATCAGAGGCCGGCTCTGATGCCTCTGCGCTTCGCACCAAAGCGATACGCCAAGGCGATAACTGGTTATTAAATGGAAGTAAGAAGTGGATATCTAACGCTGGTGTATCCGAGTTCTATACCGTTATGGCACAGACCGATCCAAACCTTGGCTCTAAGGGAATCACAGCATTTATTGTAGAAAAATCCGACTCTGGAGTCTCATTTGGTTCACCCGAAAAGAAGATGGGTTTCAGGGGATCGCCAACTCGCGAAGTTTATTTTGATAACGTCGTATTAAGCGATGACCGTCGCATAAGTGAAGTAGGTGCCGGTTTTATTCTTGCCATGAATACGTTAGATCACACACGCATAACTATTGCCGCGCAAGCACTTGGCTTAGCTCAAGGCGCATTAGATGTTGCAGCAAAGTACTCACATGAGCGAAAGCAGTTCGGTAAAGAGATATTTGATTTTCAAGGCGTTCAATTTATGTTAGCTGACATGGCTATGAATATTGAAGCAGCACGAGCACTGACCTATGGGGCTGCTTCTAAGAGTGAACACAACGAAAAAGACTTACGCTTCTTCTCTGCAGCAAGTAAATGTTTTGCCAGTGATACGGCCATGAAAGTTACACAAGATGCAGTTCAGATTCTTGGTGGCTATGGCTATGTCTCTGACTATCCAGTTGAGCGCATGATGCGAGATGCCAAATTAACCCAGATTTATGAAGGCACTAATCAAATTCAACGGATAGTAATGGCGCGCAATCTTCCAACTTCTTAACGTTTAAAATGCACAACAATCGAAGGTGTGGCCGCTGCATCAAGAGGCATGTCATGAGTTTCGCGTGGCAACGTTAGCTCTGTCAGCTCTCCACTATGGACTAAGCCGATTTTCCAACCAGGAAGATATGTAAGTGCGCGATCGTAGAATCCACCACCTTGTCCCAACCGGTAGCCATCTTTATCAATGTGAAGCGCCGGGACAATGACAGCGCCAAGTTCACTAAAATCCTGAGTTGCTGGGCCAATTGGTTCTGCCAAATTCTTGGTCACTTTCAGTTTTTCTGGGTCACCATCCCAGAGCACCCAATCAAGATCTACGCCATTTACACGTGGAAGAAGAATTTTCTTACCTGATTTAAGGAGACTTTCATTAATTTCGCTGGTGCTGGGTTCGACCCCGTATGAGACATAGGAAGCGATAGTTGTTGCATTTACAATTTCAGGAGATTTCAAAATCACATTGAAGTTCGAGGGTGTGAAATTTTGACTCCTCTCATGACGCAGACGT
>CAIXPV010000102.1 GCA_903921405.1 uncultured Actinomycetes bacterium | reverse complement strand
TGTGATGAAGGGGCGCAAGCTCACCGAACTTGCTGCAGAAGGCGGGCAGTTCTTTGGTTGGCGCTTTGCGGCTAAGGGACATGCCTTGATGTCGCATCCTTATTCATTATCTGCGGCCCCTACTGCGCATTTCTTGCGCATTACCGTTAAAGATTTAGGTGATCATTCACGGTCAATGGCATATCTAAAACCGGGCACACGCGTATTTGTTGAAGGCCCATATGGCGCCTTTACTGCAGGGCGCAGCACCAGACCTCATGTTGTTTTGATCGGTGGCGGAGTAGGTATTACACCGGTGCGCGCGCTGATGGATGAGTTCAATGGCGGCGTGCAGATGGACGTCATCTTTAGAGCCTCCAAGGAAGAGGATTTCGTACTAAAAGACGAGCTGGATTACATGGCCTTTAATAGTGGGGGCTCGATTCGAATTCACTATTTAGTGGGCTCACGTAAGAACCACCCTATGGATTCGCGGGCGATGCGCCGTTTAGTGCCTCAGTTCGCCGATAGCGATATCTATATCTGCGGCCCTGAACCTCTTGTCAGCGCCGTACGCCAGGCCGCTGAGGACCTCGGTGTGCCCAAGAACCGCTTCCACGATGAGGCCTTTGCCTTTCATAGCGAATAAAACTCGCAGACAGACCTACGGCACAGTTCAGGAAGTTCACAGATTGGTGCAGTTAAGTACTAGTAGTAAGCACAACTGGCGTTAGAGCGATATTAGATTGAGGTAGATATGAAGCGGGTGTTATTGATCGCAGGAGGCACCATTGGTGGCCTAGGTGCGGTGCTTGCGATTACTCCGCCACAACTATCCTCGACTAGCTCTTTGAACTTAGCAGGAGCAGGGGCGATTGGCGCACCGGCCTCGATTCCAGCGGCCGCGAACTCTGCAACACCAGTGGCAACAGATACACCAACACCTGCTGCAACAAAGGCTGGGGCGACCAAGAAGGCAACCACAAAGGCTTCGACAACAAAGTCGGCACGTGCTAAAGCTGCAACAACTAAGAGCGCAAGTGCTGCGTCGACATCAAATAATTCACCTGCAACTAATAGTGCAAATCCCACCCCTGCACAGTCACAAACTGCAGATCCAGCGATTACTTCGCGCAAGACTGCTACACCAACACCAACACAGACCGTTGACCCAACACCAACACCAACTAAAACTACCGCGCCTGCACCTACTAAAACTGCAGCGCCGGCACCTGTGTCAAAGGGTGTAACTGGAAATTTTACTGGCCCATCAGTATTTGTTAACTACGGCTCTGTCCAAGTACAGATAACAGTTAAAGATGGTCGCATCACCGATGCTGTTGCCCTTCAAGCACCAAGTGGGCGCAACGATCGCTACACAAGCATGGCGCTACCAATCTTGAAGAAGCAGACGTTGGCGGCGCAAGGCGACAAGATTCAAGGCGCATCAGGAGCTTCATATACATCCTATGGTTGGTATATCTCACTGCAAGGAGCGCTAGCTAAAGCTGGTTTGTAAGATACGACCATGAATCGAGTCCAGTCCGAAATCCATGTATGGGGCACGGTGGTTTTTGTTGATTGCGCATCGGCGACAATAAGTCAGAGCCAACTGCAGGTTGCAGTTGGACATGTAAAAGATTATTGCGAACATATTGATAATGTTTTTTCAACTTATAAAGAGAGCTCGACGGTGTCACAACTTCGCCGGGGTCAGATCGATATTGAAAACTGCGACGCAGAAGTTCGTGAAGTCTGGGAGTTATGCCAGCAAGCCAAATGGATTAGTGATGGTGCCTTTGATCCTTGGGCAGTTGCCGGCGGCTTTGATCCATCAGGTTTGGTAAAAGGATGGGCCGCCGATAAATGCGCAGATATGTTGATTGCGGCGGGTGCCCAGCATGTACAAGTAAATGCCGCAGGGGATTTATCACTGCGCGGTGGCTATTTCGATACTGCCGATGGCGTTGTAAAGCCGTGGAAGATCGGTGTAGTAAATCCTGATAATCGCTTAGAGGTCCTGCAGACATTTGAAATCACCGATGGTGCAATTGCGACCTCGGGTACGTATGAGCGCGGGGCTCACATCAGCGATCCCTATACGGGCATGATTGCAATTGGCGCTAAATCGGCCACGGTAGTTGGCCCCGATGGAGCGATGGCCGATGCGTTAGCAACGGCGTTGATGGTGGCCGGTCATGATGGCGCTAAATGGTTTACACAGCCCGAGATTTCTGAGTATTTGGTGTGGGTTATAGAACGACATGAAGATTCGGCGTGGAGCCTCTAAAGTATGGACATGAAAAAACGGTTGCACGTATTTGTAGTCCTGATTCTCAGTTTTTCTTCGCTTGGATTAAGCGCAGCTGTTGCCGTAGATACTCGCGTGATAGACGTTGTTGAAGTTACATGGCCAGGTGCCGCAAAGCCACCGGCTGATGCAACAGCAATCGCATCCGTGATTGATAAAGATGTAAACATTCGCTGGAAAGCCTATACAACATTAGTTGGCGATACTAAAGATCGCACTATTAACTTTGTTTCTGGAAAAGTTCTAACGACTCCGATTGCACTTGCTCAGCGTATGCCATGCAGCGGCACAGGCTCGGATGATTTTATGAAACTAGTAAAGTCTGAAGGCTATAAGCGCTTAGGCATCAGTGATTTTAGTAATCGATATTTAGTAATTGTTTCACCAAAGTCAGGCTGCGTATGGAGCGGTCGCGCACCATTGGGCGATGCCAAAAGTACTTCTGGAATGTTGGTCTTGCATGATTCGGATTCGGGCTTTGTTATTGCTCACGAGCTTGGCCACACATTTGGTTTAGGCCACACTAACTTTTTACGCTGTGACTCTGGCGCAAAGGATGGTCCTTGGGGTGTTGATTGTCAGGCCATAGAATACGGTGGAGCTGTCGATGTGATGGGCAATATTGATACAGATTCGACCCTTAACACGTATCACCAGTGGACCATGGGACTATTAGATGATTCGCAAATAAAACAAGTATGGCTCAGCGAAACAGTCAAATTATCCCCATCAGATTTTTCTAACGGTGTAAAAGCGATTTATCTTCGCGATGGAAAATCTGCCTATTGG
>CAIXPV010000101.1 GCA_903921405.1 uncultured Actinomycetes bacterium | reverse complement strand
TCAACAACATTGCGTGGCATTCGAATATAGCTAGGGTAAATAACCCATTCGAATTTAACAGTTCCGTTTGAAATCTTTGTATACCAATCAGAAATTCCCTTTGTCATTGCTGTGTAATCACTTATTGGATTGGAGTCAGCGACTAAGTCGGGGAAATCCACTGGCATTATTAATGCGCGGATGATTGGACCTTTAAGGCGGTGCGAGACAGATGGAAAACCCAGTGACATTTCACTTTGATCTGCAGGGCGAGCAACTTTGCATGATGAAGGATTCGCTAGCGCAGATAGCAGCGTCGTTTCGATTGTTGGGGAAGGTGTTGGTGAAGGTGTTGGGGAAGGTGTTGGCGTTGGCGTTGGGGTTGGTGTTGGTGTTGGTGTTGGTTTAGCAACAATAACTTTGACACCCTTGCTCCAAACAAGTTTCTTACCGCTTTTGTTACATGTGTATGTATATCCGCTAACTACGGTCTTCACATTTAACTTTGGGCATGCAGCGCCGGCTTTAACTGCAGCTGTCGCGATTGAAGAAAAAGATGAGAAAAGGAGAATTGAGGCTATTAGAGCTACTAACCACCTTTTATGCACGTGGTCAGTGTAAGTGGGGCTTCACAAAAAGAAAGGGGTTACTCAGCTTTCTTTTTAGCTTTGCCAGTTGCAGTCTTCTTTGCCGCCTTCTTGGCAGTTCCCTTTTTTACAACATTCTTAGTCAACGTTGGCGCAGTGTCGCTCTTCTTTGGTTTAGCTGCAGCCTTCTTGCGAGCCTTCTTCGGTGAAGGTCCGTTCTCGGCCTCCCACGCACGGCGGCCTGCAAGTAGCTCTAATCCGCGTTCTAACGTCATACCTTCCGCAGTATCTCCACGACGAAGCGTTGCATTTGTTTCGCCATCAGTGACATACATACCGAAGCGACCATCCTTAATAATCAATGGTTTTTCAGTAGCTGGATCAACGCCAAGCTCTTTAACTGGTGGCTTAGCAACACCACGACGACGCTCTTTTGGCTTTGAATAAATCTCGAGTGCTTCATCTAACGTCAATGAAAATAGCTGATCCTCAGATGTCAGTGTTCGACTATCAAGGCCTGCTCTTAGATATGGACCATAGCGTCCGTTTTGAATTGTGATGTCATCGCCAGAAGTGTTTGTACCCAGTGTGCGCGGAAGCGATAACAAACGAAGTGCATCTTCATAAGTAACGGTATCTAACGTCATGGTTGAAAGCAGTGATGCCGTCTTAGCTTTTGGTGCATCGGCTTTCTTGCGTTTCTTCTTACCTGATGCAGTCAGCTCGGGTTCAACAACTGGCAGAACTTCAGTGATGTATGGACCAAAACGGCCGCTCTTTGCAATGATTGGCAAATTAGTTGCTGGATCGATACCAAGCTCGCGCTCACCTGATGGTGCCTCTAGTAATTCAATAGCTTTTGCAAGAGTTAATTCATCGGGTGCTAATGACTCTGGAATATTTGCAAGTTTGCGCTCTTCATCGGGCAGATTTTGTTGTAAGTAAGCGCCGTAGCGACCTACGCGGATTTCAATTGTGTCCGATAAGTTCATAGTGTTAGTCGCACGTGCATCGATAACACCAAGATCGGCTGATAGTTCATTTAACCCTGGTTGGCCATCGACGCCGTAGAAGAAATCACGCAGCCAATCAACTCGACCGGCTTCACCGGCGGCGATCTTGTCTAAATCTTCTTCCATGCTGGCGGTGAATTCGTAATCGACAAGCTTTGTAAAGTGGGTTTCAAGTAGGCCCGTCACTGAAAAAGCAAGGAAGGTCGGTACTAATGCACGGCCACGCTTATATACATAGCCGCGATCTTGAATCGTTTGAATGATCGATGCAAATGTTGATGGTCGGCCAATACCGAGCTCTTCTAACTTCTTGACCAATGTTGGTTCGGTATAGCGGGCCGGTGGCTTAGTTTCATGGCCTTCACATGTGTATTCATTGACTTTAACTGATTGGCCCAGCGTCATTGCCGGTAAGCGCTTGTCTTCGGTCTCTTCATCTTTGTTGTCGTCGGTAACAATGTCATCGTAGGCGGCAAGAAAGCCTGGAAAAGTAATGACCGAACCATTGGCGCGGAAAATCGTTGCCTTGCCATCATTTGTTTGTGCATCGAAGTCAACGCGCATCTGCAACTTCTTAGCATCGGCCATTTGAGATGCCACGGTGCGCTTCCAAATTAAGTCATACAAAGCAAACTCATCGCGCGAAAGCTCTGGTGCAAGTTCACCTGGTGTCTTAAAAGTTTCACCAGCTGGACGAATCGCTTCGTGTGCCTCTTGTGCATTCTTTGTTTTACCAAGATATGTACGCGGTGCATCGGCAACATGATCGGCGCCATATAAAGACTTTGCCGCTTTGCGTGCAGCATCGATCGCTTGGGCCGACAAACTGACGCTATCGGTACGCATGTACGTGATGTAACCATTTTCATATAGGCGCTGTGCAATACGCATAGTGATTTGTGCGCCCCACCCAAGTCGGCTACCTGCATCTTGTTGCATCGTGGAGGTTGTAAACGGTGGCTTAGGACGCTCGGTCCGTGGGCTTTCCTCCATCGACTTAACAGTTAATGGTGTGGCTTTTAAACTTTCCACTAAACCGCGCGCACCGGCTTCATCTAGCAGAAGAATATTTGCTAGAGACTTTTCTTTCACTGCACCATCGGCACCAAAGTCTGATGTTGCTGCAACGCGCTTGCCATCAACTTCAAGCAGGCGTGCGTTAAAACCAAGAGCTGTAACTGCTGCTAGATCCCACCAGGCCGATGAAATAAAGGCCATACGTTCGCGCTCTTTTTCAACGATTAAACGGGTAGCAACTGATTGCACGCGTCCGGCAGAGATACGTGGCATAACTTTCTTCCACAACACAGGCGATAAGCGATAACCAAATAAGCGATCTAGTACACGGCGTGTTTCTTGTGCATCGATTAAGTGGTAGTCCAAATCGCGCGTATTTTCTACCGCTTCTAAAATAGCTTCTTTAGTAATCTCGTTAAAGACCATGCGCTTAATAGGAACTTTTGGTTGTAAGACTTCTACTAAGTGCCAAGCGATAGCTTCACCTTCGCGGTCTTCATCTGTTGCCAGAATCAACTCTTCGGCGTTTTTCATCAAGGCTTGTAGTTCGGCTACCTTTGCGCGCTTGTCAGGGTTAATGACATACAAAGGCGCGAAGTCGTTTTCGATATCGACGCCCTCTTTGGCCCAAGCAATCTTTTTATACTCTTTTGGAATATCAGCTGCGCGCTGGGGAAGGTCGCGAATATGGCCGACGCTAGCCTCGACAACGTAACCGTCGCCGAGGTAGCCGCCAATTTTTCTGGCCTTAGCTGGTGATTCAACAATCACCAGCTTGATCAGGTCAGTCTTCGCTTTAGCCATAGGGGGAAGTGTGCGAACTGAATTAGTTCAAAATCGCAGTTGCTTGACGACGATTGCGAATCAACGCAGCGATGATGACAAGGGTTGCACCAATGCCAATCAACGTGCTGGTTGTTGTGCTTCCGCCAAGGGCTAGAGAAACAATCGCTGGAGTGATTAACAAGCCAACCAAGTTCATAACCTTGATCAATGGGTTAATTGCAGGACCAGCTGTGTCTTTGAATGGATCGCCGACAGTGTCACCAATGATTGTTGCAGCGTGTGCATCAGAGTTCTTTCCACCATGGTGTCCATCTTCAACCATCTTCTTTGCGTTATCCCAAGCTCCGCCTGAGTTAGAAAGAAATACAGCCATCAAAGTTCCTGTACCGATTGCACCAGCAAGGTATGCACCAAGTGCACCAACACCTAGACCGAAGCCAACTGCGATAGGTGCCATAACTGCAAGCAAACCAGGCGTTGCAAGTTCACGTAGTGAATCGCGAGTACAGATATCTACAACGCGACCGTAGTCAGGCTTTTCGGTGTAATTCATGATTCCTGGATGCTCAATGAACTGCTTGCGAACTTCAACAACAACTGCGCCAGCTGCTCGAGATACTGCATTAACTGCAAGACCTGAGAACAAGAACACAACTGCTGCGCCGATAATTAAACCGACCAAGTTACGTGGGTTAGCAACATCTAGAACACCTTGGTATTGAAGTGCAAGATCTGCTGCACTTTGTCCAGCATCTACAACAGCCTGCTTGATTGCATCGGTGAATGCACCGAACAATGCAGTAGCTGCAAGAACGGCAGTTGCAATTGCAATTCCCTTAGTGATCGCCTTAGTTGTATTACCAACGGCATCTAGTGATGTAAGAATCTTTGAACCTTCGCCCTCAACATCGCCAGACATTTCAGCGATACCTTGTGCGTTATCTGAAATCGGACCAAATGTATCCATGGCAACGATTACGCCAACAGTTGTTAGTAAACCAGTTCCAGCTAATGCAATTGCTAGAAGTGAAAGAACAATACTTCCGCCGCCTAGCAAGAATGCGCCGAATACAGCCGATGCGATCAAGATTGCTGAATAAACAGCTGACTCGAAACCTACTGAAATACCAGCCAAAATTACGGTTGCAGCACCTGTTTCAGATGAAGCGGCAACGTCATTTACTGGACGCTTGCCAGTCT
This sequence comes from uncultured Actinomycetes bacterium, assembly GCA_903921405.1. Lineage (GTDB taxonomy): Bacteria > Actinomycetota > Actinomycetes > Nanopelagicales > Nanopelagicaceae > Planktophila. The sequence continues at coordinate 2,111 of CAIXPV010000101.1, read as the reverse complement.
CAGTGAAGTAACCAGTAAGTACCTGGATTGCTGCAGCTAATGAGATACCGATTAATACTGCGCCAATTGCTAGAACACGTGGATTTGTATTACCTGCTGCTGCAACTGCTTCTGGAGAAAGACCAGTAAGAAGTTTGAAATCTGATGGCAAGTAAGTAAATGTTGCGAGCGCAGTTAAACCAGCACTAATGACTGCTGACATAAAGAATGAGCGATTAATCGCAGTCATTGCCGACTTATCTGTGCTGCGAAGCTTTGTTAAGAAGATTCCGATTACTGCAGTGACGGTTCCAATTGCTGGAACGATCAATGGGTAAATAAGTCCGGCATCACCGAAAGCGGCTTTACCAAGAATTAGTGCGGCAACAAGAGTTACGGCGTATGACTCGAACAAGTCAGCGGCCATACCGGCACAGTCACCAACGTTGTCACCAACGTTGTCGGCGATTGTTGCCGCATTACGTGGGTCATCTTCTGGAATATTCTTTTCAACTTTACCAACTAGGTCGGCGCCAACATCGGCTGCCTTAGTAAAGATTCCGCCACCGACGCGCATAAACATTGCGAGCATCGCTGCACCGAAACCAAAACCTTCAAGAACAGATGGTGCATTTTCGCGGTAGATAATTACAACAAGTGAGGCTCCGATAAGTCCAAGACCAACAGTTGTCATACCTACTACGCCACCAGTACGGAAAGCGATTTGAACGGCCTTTTGACCATCCTTGTTGCGAGCTGCATCGGCGACGCGAACATTTGCGCGCACGGCTAGCCACATACCGTTATAGCCAACCAGAGCAGAAAAAGCTGCACCGATGAGGAAGAAGATTGAACGGCCAATGCGGATTTCAGCATCGCCAGGCAGTGCGAACAAAAGCACAAAAACAATCGCTACGAAATAGGAAAGTGTGCGGAACTGCCGAGATAAAAACGCCGCGGCTCCTTCTTGGACCGCCTCTGCGATTTCGCGCATTTTGGCAGTTCCATCGCTGGCCGCCAAAACCTGAGCGCGTAGTGCATAGGCAACACCCAGGGCGCCAAGCGAAATCGCTAGGACAAGGTATACATATGTCAGATTTGATCCGGTTACTTGCACGAGTGATACCGCGCTTGAAGCTCGCATAGGTTCTCCTCCATTGGAGAGTCAGGGGTCGTACTGACCCGATGAACTCGTGAAGTGTAGAGGCCATAACCCCTGTTAGTGCAAATTTATACTTATCTATTACTTCACAAACCCGGATTTTTCGCCATCTGGCAGGGGTTCCGCCCCAGCCATGTGGGGTCATTTATGGGTTCTTTAGCCTTAGTGAGATAGCCTCAGACGCCATGAACCTCTTCGATGCACACTCCATCATCGCCGACCTTGGCCTGATCGGGATTCTGGCGATTATCTTTGCCGAGACCGGCCTGCTCGTTGGTTTGGCCTTTCCCGGTGATTCGCTGCTCTTTCTTGCCGGTGTTGCCGCATCTGGATCAGGGGCTGCAATCTTAGGTGGGGCTCATCTTTCAACTGCCGGCCTGTTTCTCTTAGCCCCCATTGCAGCTATCAGTGGCGCGCAAGTTGGGCATTGGTTCGGGCACAAATATGGACGGTCATTATTTGATAAGCCCGACGGGCGCGTTTTTAATCATCAAAAAGTTGTTGCGACTGAAAAGTGGCTCACTAAATACGGTACTGGCAGAGCGATTGTTCTGGCGCGCTTTGTTCCATTTATTCGCACGTTGTTAAATCCTATGTGTGGCATAGTTGGTGTTCCAGCTAAGACATTTTTTAAATGGAATTTAATCGGTGGAATTATTTGGACTCAGTTAGTAATTGGCCTTGGTTTTCTAATAGGTGAAAAACTAGAGGGTTCGGTTGATAAGTACTTGCTTCCAGTAGTTGCAGTGATTGTTATAGCAAGCCTGGTGCCTGTGTTGATCGAATTATTTAAAGAGTGGCAGACCAAGAAACATCACAAGTAGGATTTATAAACCTAAATCTGCCAACTGGTAAGCCGCACGATATTCATAGCCCGCCTCTTTAATCTTTGGCGCAGCACCACGTTCAACAATTACTGCAACACCAACAACAATTGCGCCAGCTTCGATCAGCGCTTCGACCGCTGCTA
>CAIXPV010000100.1 GCA_903921405.1 uncultured Actinomycetes bacterium | reverse complement strand
TATCCGCCCCAGCGTGAGGGGAGATCGTCAAAAGTACAGCCAGGCCGTTGAAAAATGGGTTGGTATCTCATCAATCGTAAAGGTGAGCGATGACGATATTGCGTGGCTGTATCCAGATGAGAGTTTGGATGAGGTTGCACGCCGGTGGATTGCCGGCGGTGTGAGTTGCGTAGTACTCACGCGTGGTGCTCATGGATTAATTGGCTATACCGAACATGGCATAGAAGAAGTCGATGCAGTTAAGACTGTTGTTGTAGATACTGTAGGTGCAGGAGATACGGTAGGTGCAATAGTTGTAGAAGGAGTAATAAAGCACTCAGTAGCTGGCCTTGTAGGACAGACACTTAATGCAGTTCTACACAAAGCGGCAGTAGCAGCTGCGATCACATGTTCACGTGCGGGTGCTCAACCTCCACGAACGCACGAGTTAATAATGGAGTCCTGATGCAGTTCATAGATGATGCCGAGTTTCAAATCGCTATCGATGATGACAATGGTGGCCGAATCGTTTCGCTCAAGTGGCGTGATAACGAGTTTGCAGTTCCGTTTCGCGGACAGATTCACACGTCGGGTTGGTATTCAATGGCTCCATGGGCAGGGCGCATTAACGAAGGCTTAATTACAAATCCAGCTGGAGAAAGTTTTCAACTTCCTGCAACGATAGATCCACCGCACGCAATACATGGTTTTGGTCTTATTAGTTCATGGCAAGAAATCGGTCCAGGGCGATCGTTGTTGCATCTACCAGCACCATATAACGGTGCAACGGTGGAGCAGAGAATTGAAGTTCTAGATGATGCCATTCGGTGGTCGTTAGAATACGACGCTAATGGTTGTGATTTACCAGTGTGGATGGGCATGCATCCATGGTTTGCCCGCGATTTAGATCGTGGCGGTAGTGCTGAAGTTGAGTTTGAAGCTACCGAAATGTTAGTACGCAATGGTGAGGGGATTCCAACGGGAGAACGGTGTAAGCCAACGGCGCAGCCGTGGGACGATGCATTTACGGGTATAAAAGGCACCCCGGCAGTGGTTTGGGCCGATGTTGCACGCATCTCTATCGAATCCGATGCACCATGGTGGGTAGTCTTTACTGAAGATAGCGAAGGTGTCTGTATCGAGCCACAGACGGCGCCACCGGATGCGCAAAACTTAGGAATCACTGGCGAGGATTACATAGAGGCCTTATTCGTTTTCGAGCGTTTGGATTTGGATTAACAATGATAAATCGAACAGTATTAGCCGAACTACGCACTAAAGAAGATGCACGATTCTTGGCTTTGCATCCAAAGAGTGGTCAACTCTTTGAAGCCGGTAAGAAGAACATGCCCGGCGGCGTGCCTATGTCATGGATGGCCAAATGGCCAGGTGCCTATCCAGTCTTTATTGAAAACGCTAAAGGTGCACGCTTTACCGATGTCGATGGAAATACATATATTGATTTTTGCTTAGGCGATACGGGCTCGATGACTGGGCACTCACCCGATGCAACTGTTGCCGCGATTCGCGAACAAGTGGGTAAGGGGATTACGGCGATGTTGCCAACGGCCGATGCAGCAATTGTTTCGGGCGAACTTGCACGTCGTTTTGGTCTTCCGCTGTGGCAGTTCACGGTTTCTGCAACCGATGCTAATCGACATGTGATTCGCTATTCACGAATGATTACTGGCCGATCTAAGATAGTTGTAATCGATCGTTGTTATCACGGCAGTGTTGATGAAACATTTGCAACACTTGATACGGAAGGAAATACCGTAGCCCGCGAAGGAAATATCGGCGCACCAGTTGCCCTAGATGTCACTACACGCGTCGTTGAATTCAACGATATCGCCGGCATGGAAAAAGCTTTGGCACATGGCGATGTGGCAGCGATTTTGATGGAACCGGCTATGACCAACGTTGGAATTGTTTTACCACAAGCTGGTTACTTAGAGGCAGTACAGGCATTAGCTAAGAAATATGGAACAATTTTAATAATCGATGAGACTCATACGATTTCGGTTGGCCCTGGTGGAATGACAGCAGATCGTGGATTAAAGCCGGATTTCTTAACTATTGGCAAGGCAATTGCTGGTGGAATTCCGACGGGCACATTTGGAATGACGCAAGAGATCGCCAATTCAATTAAGAGAATGGTCGAGCTAGAAATAATCGATACTGGCGGCATCGGAGGCACATTAGCTGGCAATGCACTATCGCTAGCGTCGATGCGCGCAACGTTGACGCAGGTTCTGACCCAAGAAAACTTTGATCGCATGATTGACTTAGGAACACGCTGGTCTGATGGTGTAGATGCTGCGATTGAAGAGTTTGATTTACCGTGGACATGTAACCGATTGGGCGCACGTGGTGAATATATGTTTGCTAATTCGACGCCAATAACTGGGGCCGATGCAAATAATGCAGGCGACTTTGAACTAGAGCAGTACATTCATCTGCGCATGCTCAACGATGGATTTTTGATTACACCGTTTCACAATATGGCCCTGATGTGTCCTGATACAACGGCGGCCGATGTCGATGCCCATACGCATGCATTTCGCACTATGTGCGCCGAACTCACAGGGAACCCACAGAGCTGACTTTGGATTGCCACAAGGTCACCTTTTACCTTTGACTTATCCGCACAACAGTGTGGCAATGATGGGGGATCACATGAAGCTTTTAACTCGAAGCATTGCAGCTGCATCAATGGCTGGAATCTTCGCACTTGCAGGAATTTCGGGAGCCGCTGCTGATGTAACAGCGCCAGTTGTTAAGAAAGTCGCATTGACTCCGGCGCAAAAGACCGCTTTTGAAGCAGCTAAGGCTACTTTCCAAGCCGCCCGCGCCGCCCGTCAAGCCGCTTTTGCTAGTGCGAAGGCAACTATCGCTACCGCAAAGCTTGCCCGCGATGCAGCGATTGCTGCAGCAACAACGAAAGAGGCACGCGTTGCCGCACGTACAACATTTAAATCAGTGGTTGCTAGCGCACGGGCTGGCATCCCAGTAAAACCTGTACCACCTGTTCGTCCATAAACAAGGGATGCATGAAAAAAAGGAGCCAGTTTCCCTGGCTCCTTTTTCAATTTCTACTTATTTAATTAAACCCCAATGATTCATATAGTTTTAAGCCTTTTACGTTATCGGCATCGACGTACAGCATGGCTTCTGTAATTCCCTTATTAAAGAAGTAGTTCATTGCCGCGATAGAAACCGCCCGGCCAATGCCGTGCCCGATGTATTCAGGATCAACGCCAACGACATACAACTCGCCAACTGGGGCTTGATTAACTAGGTCGTGGTGAATCTTTGTCCAGCATGTACCAACTAACTGTCCATTATCGATCGCTATGAAAAAACCATCGGCATCAAACCAGGGTTCGGCCATTCGATTCTCTAAATCTTGCATCGCCCAATTACCTTGATCAGGATGCTCGGCAAAAACTTTGTTATTTAAAGCTAACCACGCATCTTTGTGAAGCTTTGGGTCAAAGCGCTCTATTGTGAAACCATGATCAGTATCTGGAATTCGCCCCTGCAAAGCGCGGTGAATCTTTAAAATATGGCGCATCGTTATACGCGTTCGTTAATGGAGCTCTCTTTGCCACCTAATGGCATCGTGAAACGATAGCCAACGTTGCGAACGGTTCCGATAATCGCTTCAAACTCCGGACCAAGCTTTGATCGCAGGCGACGAATATGGACATCTACTGTGCGAGTGCCACCAAAATAATCGTAACCCCAGATTTCTTGCAGTAACTGTGCGCGAGTAAATACGCGACCTGGATGCTGAGCCAAATACTTCAATAATTCAAACTCTTTAAAAGTTAAATCTAAAACATTTCCTTTAAGGCGCGCGGTGTAAGTAGATTCATCGATAGCAACATCACCGCTGCGAATCTCTCCCGAATGTGGATCACTGCTAGCAACGGCTGCGATGTGTTTGCCTACTGCTATGCGGATACGGGCATCGACTTCAGCTGGCCCTGCGGTATCGAGCATTACGTCATCGATTCCCCAGTCGGCACTCACGGCAGATAAACCGCCTTCAGTTGTAATAGCGATGATGGGGCAACCAAGACCTGTAGTTGTTAGTAGGCGTGCTAAAGACTTTGCAGCAGGTAAATCGCGACGTGCATCAACGAGAATTACATCTACATCGGGTACATCTACTAAGACACTAGCTTCAGCTGGCAAGATGCGAACATGATGCGCAAGCAAACCAAGTGCAGGTAGAACTTCCGCGCTCGCTCCAGAGGTATTCGTAAGTAGCAAGACCTTGGCCATTGGTACAGACTACCCCTGTGAAATCATTGCTTCCAATCGTCATTGTGCTGACCCTGGCAACTGCCTATGGGCTTTGGTATCAACGTTCTCGCGGCACCGTTAAAGCTAAAGCCGGGCAGTCTTTTATTACCGAATCCATGATTGGTGGCGCTCTGGGATCTAAGGCGACCCTAGTGCAGTTCTCATCGGCCTTTTGTACACCATGTCGGGCTACGAGGGTTCTGCTAGAAAACATTGTTGCCGATATGCCCGATGTCGCTCATGTCGAAGTCGATGCCGAGGCGCAGTTAGAGCTAGTCCGACAATTGAACATAGTGAGCACCCCCACGACTTTGATATTAGATTCACAGGGCTTAGAAGTTGGGCGCGCAGTAGGTGCACCTAAACGCGAGCAGGTAAACAATGCGCTCGCGGCTATTCGCAAATAGTTCGCAACTCGCATTTACTGTTCGCGGTCTTTATAGTTACGGACATGTCTTTTGCCAGAAATTTCACTAAGCGTCGCGTCATTGATTATGGCCGCTTAGCTGGCGCTTTGTGTCGAATGTAATTGTTGCTTTTAAAAACAATTACCCATTCATCGACCAAAGGAAAAGTACATGACTCAAATTTTGAACGAGAAAAAATCAGCAGTAACAATTGATGCACGCGGTCCGCGTTTTTCAGCTGTCCTCACAACATTAGTTTTGGCTACTGCTTTAGCAACTGCGAACCTTTGGGTTATCAGTGCGCAGGCGATCGTTTTTGCCATCGGTGCATTTCGCGGACCACAGTTCACGCCGTATGCACTGATTTTTCGAAGCTTCATTAAGCCACGATTAAAGAGTGCGGCAATTCCAGAAGACATTCGCCCCCCTCAGTTCGCCCAAAGCGTGGGGCTGCTCTTTGCATTGGCTGCCATCGCGGGATCGATAACCGGAATCAGCGCACTCTTCGTTGTAGCCGTCAGTTGTGCCCTAGCAGCCGCCTTTTTGAACGCAGCATTTAACTTCTGCCTAGGGTGCGAAGTTTATTTACTGCTTCTTCGCGTAAGGTAGGCACATGGCTGAGAAGCATGAACTGCATGAAAAGGGCTTGCGCCTAACGCCTCAGCGCGAGCTTGTTCTATCTGCCGTACGCGAACTTGGACATTCAACTCCTGAAGAAGTTGCCGAGAAAGTGCGTGCAACTCATCCAGGAATCAATCTTTCGACGGTCTATAGAAACTTAGAGACGCTAGAAAATGTTGGGCTTGTGCAACATACGCACTTAGGCCATGGCGGTGCGACGTATCACGCCGCCGAAGAGCTGACACATCTACATTTAGTCTGCGGAAAATGTGGCAGCGTCGGTGATGCTCCTATTGAGACTGCTGCACACTTCGTTACATCGCTAGCTGATGATTTTGGTTTCAAAACCGATGTATCGCACTTTGCAATCTACGGAACGTGCACTAACTGCCAATGAGTGCAGTGCTAGTGGAAGACGGTGTTGATAAAGGTGCAATCTGGCACTTCGGGGAACCGGTGAAAGAACAGCGCGCGCTAGAAGCTGGCACTGCGTGGGCCGACCTTTCACACGTGAGCGTTATTGCAGTTAGTGGCGACGATCGTTTGAAATGGCTCCATGATTTGACCACTCAGTTCCTCAATGATTTAGGCGTTGGTCTTTGGACTTCGGCGATGATTTTAGATCCGCAAGGTCATATCGAATATCAATTTAATCTAGTCGATGACGGCACAACTACGTGGTTAGTTCTAGATCCTGGTTATGCCCAGCCTTTGGTCGCATATTTAACTAAGATGAAATTTATGTTGAAAGTTGATGTACGCGATGCCAGTAATGAATTCGCAGTTTTGCGAGCACCTGGAGTTACCACCGAGATCGGCGGACCATTTGCACTTGTAGCACGTACCGAATTAGCAGATATCAGTGCGGGATTTAATGTAGTTGCTACGCAAATCGGTACATGGGCACTCGATGCCGAACGCGTTGCCGCCGGACGTCCGCGTATAGGTTTTGAGACTGACCACAAATCAATTCCAAATGAAATCGGCGTACTCAACAAATCAGTTCATATGAATAAAGGTTGTTACAGAGGCCAAGAGACGGTAGCCAAGGTTTTCAATTTAGGTAATCCACCGCGGCGATTGGTGATGTTGCACCTTGATGGCAGTGATGTTGCGTTTCCAGCTAAGGGCGCAAAAGTTGAGAACGATGGCGTGGTTGTGGGATTTATCGGCACCGTTGCGCGCCATCATGAGCTTGGCACAATCGCATTGGCCATCGTGAAGCGCAATACGCCGATCGAGGCAATACTAAGTATTGATGGCGTACCCGCTTCGCAGGAAGTGATTGTTTAGTCAAGGTAGGCTTGGCGCATGGAGCTTTTTACATCGATAATCCTTGGTCTTGTTGCCATTGCATTAGGTATTGCTCTAATTTTTTATGCATTCCGCGGTCGTCAATCTCAAGTGCGACGTCCCCCTAAATTTAGAGGACGCCCATAGATGGTTTTTACAATTCCCGAAGGCCTGCACCCAGATCTAAATCCATTGGCCTGGTTAGTTGGTACGTGGCGAGGCAAAGGTCGCGGTGAGTATCCTGGCATCGAGCCCTTTGAATACGCCCATGAAGTTGTCTTTAATCATGATGGTCGACCGTTCCTTAATTATTTTTCACGGTCGTGGATATTAGATGCAGAGGGAGAAATCCTTCGCCCAGGTGGATCTGAAGCAGGTTTCTGGCGCACTAAGCCCAATAATGTTTTAGAGGTTGTAATGTCACACAACACTGGAATTTCAGAAGGTTGGGTTGGACAGTTTGATGGTCCAAAGATTCAATTAGTTTTAGATCAAGGGTATTCAGCACCAAGTGCCAAGATTGTTACCGCTGGCGTTCGCTTATACGGTCTTGTTGCCGGAGAACTTTTCTTTGCCTATGACATGGCTGCCGAAGGTAAAGAGCTACAAGCACATATTTGGTCATCACTTGAACGTCAGAACGACTAATCGATGCCACTACTTATCGGAGAAACTCTGGCCGAATTAGTTAGAAATGATGTCGTTGAATCTAGCCACGTAGGCCACTTTGTTGCACTCAATAGTGACGGCTCAATCATGTTTCACAAAGGTGATCCAACACAACTTATTTATCCGCGTTCTTCTTATAAATCTATTTTGGCATCGGCCATGGTTCGAAGCGGGGTCGTATTAGAGCCACGATTGTTAGCACTTACATGTGCATCGCACTCGGGTTTAGCGATGCATCAAAGCGGTGCTTTAGAGATTTTGGCACTGGCTGGCTTAGATGAAAACGCATTGCAAAATGTCAAAGGCAAACCACTTGATGAAGCGGCTGCACTAGCAACACCGGTTCCAACGCGTTTAGCCATGAACTGCAGTGGCAAGCACTCTGGAATGCTTTTGGGCTGTGCTACCAATGGTTGGCCAGTTGAAAACTATTTAGATCCAGAGCATCCATTGCAGGTAGCTTTCAAGAGTGAACTAGAAACTCTGTCGGGTGAAAAGATTTCTCATATCGCAATCGATGGGTGTGGGGCACCGTTATTTTTGATTTCACTCATTGGCCTTGCCCGCGCAATAAGAGCATTGACGATTTCAGCAGATCCGGTGCATCAAAGCGTCGTACAGGCGTGTAGAGATTTTCCAGAGATGGTTGCAGGGCCTAATCGAATGTCTACAAAGATTATGAAAAATAATCCGGGAGTGTTCATGAAAAGTGGCGCTGAATCAATAATGGTGGCATCAGTGCCTGATGGTCGCGCGTACGCCTTTAAAGTAAATGACGGTGGCTTGCGACCACGCGAGGCCATAACTGTTGCTGGATTGAAGTTATTAGGCGTCGATGCCGATATTGAGTTAGAAAAGGTCTACGGCGGCGATCAAGTAGTCGGTTCCATTCGCGCAACTTTCTAACTAGTCGTACCCTTAAGCCATGAACGGGCGCATAGCCACCGTAATGGTGCACACATCTCCATTGGATCAGCCAGGTATTGGCGATGCAGGTGGAATGAATATCTATGTTGTCGAGTCGGCCCAACGTATGGCGGCGATGGGTGTTGAAGTTGATATTTTTACACGTCGTACTGAGACAGATCAGCCAGAGGTTGTGGAAATATCTAAAGGTGTACGGGTTCGGTATTTTGATTGTGGCCACGGACATTTAACGAAAGAGCAGTTACCCGCGCATATTTTGGGACTCTCTAAAGAGTTTTTACGCATCGTGCGAAATGAAAACTACGATGCGATTCATTCCCACTATTGGATTTCAGGAAAAGTCGCCATGCCTGCCGCCGCCGAACTTGGGATTCCGCTGGTGCACACCATGCACACGATGGCGCGTGTTAAGAATTTGAATTTAGCCGAAGGTGAAACCCCTGAGCCAATGATTCGGGTACAGGGTGAAACCCAAGTCGCATCGGCTGCTCAAGCTTTGATCGCTAACACCGACTCTGAGGCAGCCAGCCTGGTCTCGTTGTACGAGGCATGCCCAGACATAGTTCATGTTGTTGCCCCTGGCGTTGACTTGTACACATTTACTCCCGGGCAAGGTCGTAAAACTGCACGCGAAACAATTGGTACTCCACTTGATGCTCTAGTTGTAACTTTTGTTGGTCGCATCCAGCCGCACAAAGGCCCAGAAGTTTTGATCCGTGCAACTTCTGAACTAGTAAAACACTCGCCACTGATGCGTTCGAAATTAATCGTTAACATCATTGGCGGTGCATCAGGTGCCAACACCGAAGAAGTTGAACGATTGCAAGAGCTAACTACATGGTTGGGCATTGATGATGTCGTACATTTTGCGCCACCAATTCCGCGCGCAGAGTTACCACAGTGGTATCGCGCTGCAGATTTAGTATGCGTACCTAGTTATTCAGAGTCTTTTGGCTTAGTAGCTCTTGAAGCACAGGCATGTGGAACGCCAGTCATTGCAACTGCCGTTGGCGGTTTACGTACTGCAGTAGCAGATGGAATATCAGGTGTATTAGTTGATGGGCATGACCCTAAAGCGTGGTCATCGGTTATTGCGCGCTTGCTGCAAGAGCCACAGCGACGAGTTCTGTTGTCAATGGGAGCAGTAGAACACGCATCCCACTTTGGGTGGGATGCAACTGCACGTGGCACGTTAGATATTTATGATCAAGTTATTACTGAAGCACAGCACGCCAGAAAGATTTCTGGACAGTAATGGCTGCAATCGATCCCCGAATTACAATCGAGGAGTTTCTAGATTCGCATGACCTTGAGTTTGAAAAGCCAGATGGCAATACTTTTTTAATTACTTTGCCTGGTGAGAAGAAGTTACAGACACACTGTGCGCTTATTGTCGGGGATCATTCACTGAGCATTAATGCATTTGTGATCCGAAAGCCCGATGACAATGAAGCAGCAGTACATGCCTGGTGTCTTGCAAAAAATGCTGGGCTTTATGGAGTTGCATTTGCCACCAATGAGTTAGGTGACTTATTCCTAGTTGGTCGCTTGCCATTATCGGCGGTGACCGATCGCGAAATTGATCGCTTAGTTGGATCGGTACTTCAAATCTCTGATTCATCTTTTAATCCACTGCTTGAACTTGGCTTTGCCAATGCGATTCGTCGTGAATGGGCTTGGCGAGTCTCACGAGGAGAGTCGTTAGCCAATTTAGAGGCTTTCAAGCATTTGGTTTAGGATGTGCCCATGAGCAACTTTGAACTAATCCTTCTGCGCCATGGCGAATCCCAATGGAATGCCAAGAACCTTTTCACTGGTTGGGTTGATGTTGCCTTGTCTGCCAAGGGTGAAGACGAAGCCCGTCGCGGCGGAGTCTTACTAGCCGAGCGAAACCTGTTGCCAGATCTGCTGCATACCTCGTTGTTGCGCCGTGCGATTCATACATCGCAGTTAGCTTTAGATGCATGTGATCGTCACTGGATTCCGGTGCAACGCAGTTGGCGCCTCAATGAGCGGCACTATGGAGCGCTGCAAGGCAAAGATAAGGCGCAAACGCTGGCCCAGTACGGCGAAGAACAGTTTGCCCTGTGGCGTCGATCCTTTGATGTTCCACCTCCTCCGATCGATGACAATGATGAGTTCTCGCAAAGCCATGATGTGCGATATGCCGACATCACTGCGCCCAAGACTGAGTGCCTTAAAGATGTAATCGATCGAATGCTGCCTTATTGGCATGAATCAATCGTTCCAGATCTAAAGAAGGGCAAGCGCGTTCTAGTTACAGCTCACGGAAATTCACTGCGCGCACTTGTGAAGCACTTAGATGGCATCAGTGATGCAGACATTGCTGGATTAAATATTCCAACCGGCATCCCTTTGTACTACAAACTCAATGCGGACTTAATGCCAGTAGTTAAAGGCGGAGAGTATTTAGATCCTGCGGCAGCTAAAGATGCAATCGCTGCAGTTGCAAATCAGGGCAAGAAGTAATTAAGCGCTAACTCCTGCATATTGATCTATCGCTGCACGAATAATTGCTTGAACGGTAATTTCACCGGCACGCGCAAAGAACAAAGTTACTTGAACATGTGATCCTGCTTTAGCCCCGAGAACTGGAACTACAGCTTTAGCATTTGCTGATGCACCTTCAAAAGTAACCGGCATATTCTCATTCACGGTATTCAAACCGGTAATTGTTGCCACTTGGCCATTAATTGCTACACCAAGAAGTGCATCGTCATCAGAATTAGAGTTAACCAGAGTTCCAACAAGTACTCCTGCACCTAGTGCAGTTTCTACAACAAGAATATTGCGAAGCTTAATGTTGTTGCCATCTTTAGTGATTGCGCTTTCCACTCCATCGGTTACTTGAGTAACTTGACGTGTTGAAGCATTAAACCCAGCACCACAAGCAGATAATGTCAATGCTAGTACTGAAGAAATAAGTGCAATTAATATGCGGCGCATGAGCGTTATTCTCTCATATGAAATAAGTAGTTGAATACGCTGGTATTACGCTAGTTATGGCAAGGTGACTAGGTCAGAAATCGCTGGTACAATTGACCCTCTAGCGAAGGGCAACACATGACATTTAAGGTCGGCGAAACCGTTGTTTATCCTCATCACGGAGCAGCTCTTATCGAAGCGATAGAAGTTCGTGTGATCAAAGGTGAAGAAAAGACCTATTTAGTGTTGAAAGTCGCGCAAGGAGATCTAACAGTTAGAGTCCCTGCAGAAAATATCGACCTCGTTGGAGTTCGCGATGTTGTTGATTCTGCCGGACTAGATCGAGTATTTAACGTATTACGTCAGCCATATACAGAGGAACCAACCAACTGGTCACGTCGCTACAAGGCAAACCTTGAGAAGTTAGCATCAGGTGATGTTATTAAGGTTGCCGAAGTTGTTCGCGATTTATACCGTCGTGATCTAGACCGCGGTCTATCAGCTGGTGAAAAGCGCATGCTCGCCAAGGCGAAGCAGATCCTTATCTCAGAGCTCGCACTTGCTGAGCGCACTGATGAAGAAAAGGCTGCAGTAATCCTTGACGAGGTTCTTGCTTCCTAAACTATGTCTGTAAGCGCCATCATTGCCGCAGCAGGTAGTGGTGAAAGATTCGGCGCAGGATATCCAAAGGCGTTAATTCAACTTGGTGATCGCACCTTGCTGCAGCATGCAATCAACGCTCTTGCTCCCGTTGTCGATCAAATAATTATTGCCGCACCGACAGGTTTTGAACAACAGATAAGTGAATTAGTGGGCGATGGAATCACCGTAGTTTCAGGTGGGGCAACTCGCTCGGCCAGCGTGCGCAATGCCTTAGCGCATGTGGCTAGCGATTTTGTTTTAGTCCATGATGCTGCACGAGCACTGGCCACTACTGATTTAGCCGAAAGAATAATTGCAACATTGCGCAGTGGCAGCTCCGCTGTGGTTCCAGGGTTACTTGAAGTCGATACCGTTAAATCAATCGACGACAAAGGACGAGTTGCAGCAACTCTTGATCGCTCGACTCTGCGCCGCATACAAACACCACAGGGCTTTTCAACTCAGGTGCTTCGAGATGCACATGCAAGTGGCGCTGAAGCAACTGATGATGCCGCTCTGATTGAACTACTTGGTGGCACAGTAATAGTTATTGATGGCGAAGATAGAGCCTTGAAAATAACTACACCTGCAGATTTAGATAGTGCCCTAAGTTTTCTTGGATTTAACCGCAGTTTTAGAACTGGGGTCGGTACCGATGCGCACGCATTTGGTGAGGGTCGTACGCTGTGGCTGGCTGGCTTGCACTGGCCAGATGACGTTGGTGTTGAGGGACATTCAGATGGCGATGTTGCAGCCCATGCAATTTGTGATGCACTCTTTGCCGCAACTGGTTTAGGTGATTTAGGAAGTAATTTTGGAACCAATCGCCCAGAGTATGCAGATGCATCGGGCTCTATGCTTTTGCAAGAAACTCTCGCATTAGTTACTGATGCAGGGTATGCGATTTCAAATGTAACCGTGCAAATTATTGGAAATAAGCCAAAGATCGGTAGTCGTCGAGCCGAAGCTATCGAGGCGCTATCAAAGGCTCTGGGCGGTGCACCTGTTTCGGTATCGGCAACCACTACTGATGGCATGGGATTAACAGGTGAAGGTAAGGGCATTGCGGCAGTTGCAAGCGCTTTGGTCTACAAGCGGTAGAATTTAGAAATGTCCGCACTGAATTTATACGACACTGCAACTCGCGAAGTCGGCGTTTTTAGCCCACTTAAGCCAGGTGAAGTATCTATCTATGTTTGTGGCGCAACAGTTCAAGGCGCTCCACATATAGGGCATGTTCGCAGCGCAATTAATTTTGATATTTTACGACGTTGGTTAACTCACAATGGCTACAACGTAACCTTTATTCGTAACGTCACAGATATTGATGACAAGATTTTACAAAAAGCACCACATGAAAATATGCAGTGGTGGGCATTAGCGTTGAAGTACGAGCGCGCATTCACGCAGGCATTTACTTCACTAAATGTTTTACCTCCAACATATGAGCCACGAGCAACAGGACACATCACTCAGATGGTCGAGCTTATGCAGATCCTGATTGATAATGGCAGCGCATATGCACCTGGCAATGGAGATGTTTATCTAGAAGTCCGTAAATTGAAGCGGTACTTAACACTGTCTCGCCAACATATCGATGATTTGCAACCTGCAGCTGATGCTGATGAGAGATTTAAAAAAGATGTTCGCGATTTTACGCTATGGAAAGCAGCTAAACCTGGCGAACCTTCATGGCCAACGCCATGGGGTGCAGGTCGTCCTGGTTGGCACCTTGAATGTTCAGCAATGGCGCATGCATATCTCGGTGAAAGCTTTGATATTCATGGCGGAGGTTTAGATTTAGTCTTCCCTCACCATGAAAATGAAATCGCGCAATCAGAGGCGGCGGGATATGGATTTGCTGCGCGTTGGCTACACAACGCATGGGTAACCCAGTCTGGTGAAAAGATGAGTAAGTCCCTTGGAAATACAATGCAAGTGGAAGTTATTCTGCAAAAAGTCCGTGGAATTGAGCTGCGTTGGTATTTGGGTAGTGCGCATTATCGTTCGATGCTCGAATACTCTGAATCTGCTTTGACTGAATCTGCTGTCGCCTTTAGTCGTATTGAAAACTTTTTAAAGCGCGCTACGGAAATTCTGGGTACAACACCTGCATTGACAATGAGTGCGGCGTTTACCGATGCAATGAATGATGATTTAGCGGTGCCCGCCGGCCTTGCATCAATCTCTGAAAACTTACGGGCCGGAAACCAAGCAATTACGGACAATGATCGCGGGGCAGTGGAGCTCAATGCCGCTGAGATTCGTGGTGCTTTATCGATTCTTGGTTGCGATCCATTTGACTCTAACTTTGCAGGACAAGGTTCAACTGATTTAACACAAGCACTCGATGGTGTTATCCAATTAGCGC
>CAIXPV010000099.1 GCA_903921405.1 uncultured Actinomycetes bacterium | reverse complement strand
GCGCGCTCACGCGAGAATGCATCGGATTTAATTGAAGCTAGATCCGTGCTAGTCAATGGAATCCCTGCCACAAAACCGGCCACTATGGTCGATGCCGAGACGTCAATTAAATTAGCTGGTAAACGCGATGATTTTGTTTCTCGCGGGGGGCACAAACTCGCTGGAGCACTCGATGCATTTGCAGGAGTAGTAGTTGAAGGACGTCGATGTCTAGATGCTGGTGCCTCTACTGGAGGTTTCACTGATGTGTTGTTGCGTCGTAAAGCTGCCCACGTTGTTGCAGTTGATGTTGGATACGGTCAATTGGCATGGTCGCTTCGCCAAGATCCACGAGTGAGCATTTTAGATCGCACCAATATTCGCCACCTAACGGGTGAGCTAATCGGAGATCCTATTGACCTGGTTGTCGCTGATCTAAGTTTCATCTCTCTGACATTAGTTTTACCTGCTTTGGCAGCGGTTTCTCGCCCAGAGGCCGATTTCGTCGTTATGGTCAAGCCTCAGTTCGAAGTTGGTCGAGAGAAGTTAGGAGCCGGCGGCGTTGTTCGAGATCCTGCACTTCGCAAAGCTGCAGTAATAGATGTTGCAGACTCTGCCTATGATGTTGGTTTAGGTACGCTCGGAATTGCAGCAAGTCCTCTACCGGGACCAGCTGGAAATGTGGAGTATTTCTTATGGCTTCGACGAGGTGCGCCACAGATTGATTATCTCGCCCTCGATGAAGCGATTGCAGCTGGTCCGCAATAATGAGAAATCTACTTCTTGTCTGTAATCCAGCGCGAGCAGAAGCTGTAACTGCAGCTGCACAGATAGCAAATGATTGTGTACGTGCGGGTTTTTCGGTTGTGACAATCTCTGATGTAAAACTAGACAATGTTACTAACTGCACAATTGAGGAGTTGCCCGAATTAGAGGTTGGGGTTGTTCTTGGGGGAGATGGAACGATGCTTCGAGCCGCTGAGGTAACGCGCACGCATCAAATTCCATTGCTGGGGGTGAATCTTGGCCATGTCGGCTTTCTAGCTGAGGTTGAAAAAGTAGATCTCTCAACAATAGTTTCTACGATTGCCAATAAGAGTTATGTAATAGATTCACGGATGACACTCAAGTACTCAGTTATTAGAGACAGTGTTGAAGTTGCCCAGGGCTGGGCGCTCAATGAAGTGATTGTGGAGCGCGAACACGCCACTATGGTTGAACTCTTCTTAGAAATTGATGGGCGCCCGATCTCGCGCTGGGGTTGCGATGGGTTGATCTGCTCTACCCCAACGGGATCTACCGCCTATGCCTTCTCAGCAGGTGGACCTATTGTCTGGCCTGAAGTCGATGCCTTGGTTGTCTTGCCCAACTCAGCCCATGCGCTTTTTTCTCGTCCTCTAGTAATTTCAACTGAAGCAGAGATTGTTGTTCGTATTGAATCGCGTGAGGCCATGCTTTCAGCTGATTCACTGCGTAACTTCGAACTTATTAAGGGTGATCGCGTCCGTATTACAAAGGATGCAAGCTATGTGCAGTTAGCGCATTTGAAGAGCTCGCTATTTAGCGATCGCTTGGTGGCAAAGTTTAAACTTCCCGTTGAAGGTTGGCGCGGTGAGTGATCGTTCATATTTAGATGAAATAACTATTCGTTCAATAGGTGTTATTGAGGATGCAACGCTAGAGATTTCGCCCGGGTTAACTGTGCTTACTGGTGAAACTGGTGCCGGCAAAACGATGATTCTTAGTGCTCTCAATCTTATTTTGGGTGGCAAAAGCGATAGCGCCTTAGTAAGAGTGGGAAGTGACCGACTCGTTGCCAGTGCTAGATTTTCAATAGCAGACCAGCAAGTATCGCATTTTGAGGACTCTGGGCTGTTAATAGAAGATGGTCAGGTAGTCATCACGCGCACAATTAATCGCGATGGCAAAAGTAAAGTAAGCGCTAATGGAATCTCAGTTCCGGTTAGCATCTTGTCGCAAATCAGTGAACATCTTGTTGAAGTGCACGCCCAAGCCGCCAATATAAATATTACTAAGAGCTCTAGCCAACGCGAACTTCTCGATCGCTTTGGCGGAGTTGAAATTCACAATGTTTTATCTGAATATAGAGAACATCTTGCAACCTATCACGAGTTCAAAACGCGGATTGTGGCTTTCAAGAAAAGTATTGATGCTAAGGATTCGGCGCTAGTGAGCCTTCGCGAATTTACTACGCTGATGAAGAAGCTCAATCTTTCCCGTGGTGAGTATTCGCAGATCGACATTGAGATTGAACGTTTATCAAGTGTTGAAGAGTTGAGAATCGCAAGCGAATTCTCACATGGAGCATTGATGGCAGAGGAATCCGGGGTATTGAATTCGCTCGCGATTGCTCGCAAAGCATTGGAATCTGCACGTGGAAAAGACCCTGCATTAGAGGCTATTTACAGCATCATGAGCGAGAGTTTCTATTTAGTATCAGATGCCAGCACCAGCATGGCCTCATATATTCAATCTTTAGAGGCAGATCCTGCTCGATTGGATTTCCTACAGAATCGTAAATCTGAGATCAATAATGCGATCAAGAGGCATGGTGGCGATGGTTCTGTCGCAGACGAGGTGGAAGGCCTTATACATAGGTTTGACCACGCAGCTGAGACAATTCTTGATTTAGAGGGAGGCGATGAGAAGTTAGCGGCCCTTGAAAATGAGTTGAACATTATTAAGAAGTCTTTACTAGAGTCGGCTCAGACACTCAGTACTAGACGGTTACAAGCGGCACAGTTACTCAGCGATGCTGTAACAGCAGAGATTCACAGTTTATCTATGCCACATACGTCGATGAGCATTCAGGTGCATTCACCTGATTACAGCGCTGTCAAAGAATCCGATTTCACTGCAACTGGATGCGATGAAATATCAATGATGCTGTGCGCTCATAAAGGAGCACCGCTGGTTTCACTTGCTAAAGGTGCAAGTGGAGGTGAAATGTCACGAGTAATGTTGGCGTTAGAGGTAGTTATTGCTGCAACGCATCCAGTCGGAACTTATGTCTTTGATGAAGTAGATGCCGGGGTGGGTGGCAAGGCCGCAATCGAAGTTGGACGACGTCTGCACGCGCTGTCAGCCCATGCCCAAGTAATTGTTGTCACTCACCTTCCACAAGTGGCTGCATGGGCAGACTCCCATTTTGTCGTCAATAAAAATAGTGATGGGTCAGTGAGCCAAAGCGATGTTAGGCACGTTACTGGAGATGAGCGCCTGATTGAGATTGCCCGCATGTTGGCAGGTCTAGAGGGTTCGGCAAGTGCCAGAGAACACGCCGCTGAGCTGCTTTCTTTGAAGAGGTAACTGGCCACGTCAATGCAGTGATAGGTTTGTCTTCCATGGGCCAACCTCATGTAACTAAACACTTATTTGTCTCCGGCGGAGTCGCCTCTTCACTTGGCAAAGGACTCACCGCTTCATCACTTGGAAGGCTCCTTGTAGCCAGAGGCCTGCGTGTAACGATGCAAAAACTCGATCCATACCTCAACGTTGATCCAGGGACAATGAATCCCTTTCAACATGGTGAAGTCTTTGTGACAGATGATGGAGCCGAGACGGATTTGGATATCGGTCACTATGAACGCTTCCTCGATACGAACCTTCATGGATCGGCGAACGTCACCACAGGACAGGTGTATTCACGTGTAATCGCAAAAGAAAGACGCGGTGAATATTTGGGCGAGACTGTCCAAGTTATTCCGCACATTACAAATGAGATTAAAGAGCGTATTCGTGCAATGGCCGCACCGGATATCGATGTAGTTATTACCGAGATCGGTGGCACGGTAGGCGATATTGAATCCCAACCGTTTCTTGAAGCTGCCAGACAGATTCGACAAGAGGTCGGTCGAGACAATGTCTTTTATTTGCACGTCTCGCTAGTGCCGTACATAGGTCCGTCTGGTGAACTTAAAACTAAACCGACTCAACACTCGGTGGTTGCACTGAGAAGTATTGGTATTGCACCAGATGCGATTGTGCTGCGCTCTGATCGTGAGATTCCCTTATCTGTGAAGAAGAAGATTTCACTGATGTGCGACGTTGATCTTGCTGCAGTAGTGGCTGCCGTTGATGCACCCTCCATCTATGACATTCCCAAAGTTTTGCATGCAGAGGGCTTAGATGCCTATGTAGTAAAACGCCTTGGCTTGCAGAGCCATGATGTCGTCTGGGGAGAATGGGATACTTTGCTAGAAAAGGTTCATCACCCAAAACACCATATACGAGTGGGCTTGGTCGGAAAGTACATTGACCTTCCCGATGCATATCTATCTGTCTCTGAAGCCTTGCGAGCAGGCGGCTTTGCCAACGAAGCAAAGATTGAAATCGTATGGATTCCCAGTGATGAGTGCGAAACTGATGAAGGGGCGCGAAAGTATTTACACGATGTCGATGCAATCTGCGTTCCAGGTGGTTTTGGAATTCGTGGAATTGAAGGCAAAGTGGGAGCTCTTCGATATGCACGCGAGAACAAGATCCCAACGCTAGGCCTATGTTTAGGTTTGCAGTGCATGGTCATCGAAGCAGCGCGAAACTTAGCTGGAATTAGCGATGCGATCTCAGCGGAATTTTCAGATTCGGGAACACCGGTTATTGCAACAATGGATGATCAAAGAGAAATTGTTGCAGGAAAACAAGATATGGGTGGCACGATGCGCCTTGGCCTTTATCGGGCAGACTTACTTCCTGGATCACTTGTGGCACAGACGTATGCTGATAATCACGTATCTGAGCGTCATCGACATAGATATGAAGTCAATAACCTGTACAGGGATAAAATCGCAGCAGCAGGTTTGGTTTTTTCAGGCTTCTATAAAGCGCAGGATCTAGTTGAGTTTGTGGAACTGCCTAAAGAAGTGCATCCTTACTACATAGGTACGCAAGCTCATCCAGAGCTTCGATCTCGCCCCACTCGACCTCATCCACTCTTTGTTGGATTAATCGCAGCGGCGGTAGCAGCGAAAGGTTAGTCGCAGATGATAGTTGGAGTTCCTAAAGAGATTAAGAGTCAAGAGTCTCGGGTTGCATTGACTCCGGAAGGCGCTAGCGAGTTCATCACAGCCGGCCATGACGTCATTATTGAAACAGGAGCGGGCATCGGTTCAGCAATTACCGATGCTGACTACATTGAGGCTGGAGCAAGGATCGTTGCAACGGCCGATGACGTATGGGGACAAGCTGAACTTATTTTGAAAGTTAAAGAGCCAATTGAGATCGAATACACAAAGATGCGTCGTGGCCAAACTTTATTTACGTACCTTCATTTAGCAGCTTCGAAAGTATGTACTGATGCATTAGTCGCTTCCGGAACCACAGCGATTGCATATGAAACCGTAGAAGTAAATGGCACCTTGCCCCTGTTGGCACCAATGAGTGAAGTTGCAGGCAGACTTGCTACTCAAGTTGGAGCAACAGCGTTGCAAAAGCCTAATGGTGGGCGAGGAGTTCTCTTGGGCGGAGTGCCAGGAGTTGCACCCGGACGAGTCGTAGTCATCGGCGGGGGAGTAGCAGGATTAAATGCTGCCGTAATCGCCATGGGAATGGGCGCCGATGTTGTAGTTATTGATCGCTCCATTAGTCGCTTGCAATATATCGACACTGTCTATAACGGACGAATTAAAACGTTGGTGTCATCTGCACACGCAGTTGCCCGTGAAGTTCGTGCTGCCGATTTAGTAATTGGGGCAGTGTTGGTGCATGGAGCAAAAGCGCCAAAATTAGTCTCTAATGCCCTGGTTAAGGTGATGAAGGCCGGCTCAGTATTGGTAGATATAGCAATCGATCAGGGCGGATGCTTTGAAGATTCACGCCCAACAACGCATGCAGAGCCAACATATAAGGTTCACGATTCAGTTTTCTACTGTGTTGCAAATATGCCGGGGGCTGTTCCAGTTGCTTCTACGTATGCATTAACGAATGCGACTCTTCCCTTTGCGCTCTCAATTGCACACCATGGTTGGCGTGATGCATGTTTAAAGAATAAGGACTTAGCAAAGGGTCTCAATGTTCATGACGGAGAGATTTACTATCCAGCGGTAGCGCAAGCTCATGGGTATGCCAGCGTTACCTTGTGATTCAACTGCGCAGTCATTTCTTAACTACTGTGCTATTGAACGAGGTTTAGCAACCAACACAATTGCTGCGTATCGAAGAGATTTAACGAAGTTCGCTGAATTTATAGACGATGGCGACTTGAAAGAAACCACCAGCCAGACAATCTCTGATTTTGAGGCATCGCTTCGAAGTTCAGGTCTGAATGCTTCGAGCATTAATCGAATTGATTCGACCCTGCGATCGTTTTTTAAGTATTTAGCACAAGAGTACGAAGTTCAAAATCCAACCTTAGAGATAGAAAGTAACAAGACACATCGTAGATTGCCGAAGGCGCTGAGTATTGATGAGATTTTATCGTTAATTGCCGCCTCCCACCGTGAGAGTGATCCCGTTACGATTAGGGATAGAGCAATGATTGAGCTTCTCTACAGCAGCGGTGCTCGAGTAAGTGAGCTCATTGGAATCAATATGAGTGATATATCGCTTATGCAGAGCGAGGATGGTGAAGTTACAACTCTTAAACTGCGCGGTAAAGGATCAAAAGAACGCATTGTTCCGCTGGGAAGTTATGCAACTGCTGCAATCGATGATTACAAAGTTCGACTAAGACCTGCGTTAGCTGCCAAAAGTACCCGAGTTAATCCTGCACTATTTCTAAATTCACGTGGGGGCCGAATCACTCGACAATCGGCCTGGGCAATTGTTATCAAGGCCGCGCAGGCCGTAGGACTTGAAGGCAAAGTATCACCCCATGTTTTTAGACATTCTTATGCGACGCATCTACTAGATGGTGGCGCAGACATTCGAGTCGTGCAAGAACTACTGGGTCACTCGTCAGTAACAACAACTCAGATTTATACGTTAATTACTATCGATAAAGTCCGCGAAAGTTATTCAATGGCGCACCCGCGAGCATAGTTTAAAGGCCGCGTAACCTGCGGGCCAAGATACTTTGATCTCCCTTTGCCTCTAAATCAGCGATTATTACAGCGATAGATTCGCGAACAATTCGTCCACGATCTGCCGCGAGTCCTAAGTCACCGCGAAGAAGCAAACGTGCTTGATCTAAATCAAATAACTCATCAGCTGAAAGGTAGACAGTTATCTTTTCATCATGTCGCTCACGACCTGAAGGAGATCGTTCAATCGTAGTTACACGACGACGGGCGATTGAACGAACTCCTTTTTTAACTGAAGGTGATTTAGGAGTAGCAATCGCAGGTGGGACCAATGGGGCGCTTTGTTCTGGCGCCGCAGGGACTGCGCTAAGGGCTGGGGCAGTTGAACGAAATAGTTCGTCGGCTCCTGGAAGATTTGCTCTGCGTGTCATCTGGCGCCTCCTCTGGCGATTAATTCACGTGCAAGTCGACGATAGGAAGCTGCGCCACCTGATGAAGTTGCATATGTTGTTATTGGTTCACCAACAACAGTTGTCTCTGGAAAACGAATTGTCTTTGCAATAATAGTTTCAAAGACATCTTGTGGGAACTGCTCCAAAATACGCTCTAGAACTTGGCGGTTGTGTGAAGTTTTCTTGTCATACATCGTCGCCAAAATCCCTATTAAATTCAGATTAGGATTGAGAAAGTTTTTTACCTTATCTAGATTTCCCTTAAGTTCAATAAAGCCATGAAGAGCGAAGTACTCACACTGCAATGGAACGATAACTTCATCGGCTGCGACTAAGGCGTTAATTGTTAACTGACCCATTGTTGGTTGACAGTCAATTAAAATGACATCGTAATAATCGCGAAGCGATGCTAACGCCCGCTTTAAGTATTGCTGTCCGCCGATTTCTGCGCCTAATGTTGTCTCAGCAGTTCCAAGATCGCGGTTAGCAGGCAAGAAGTCCAGACCAGGAACAAGTGATTTCAAAATAATAGTTTCAACACTGGCAGTAGGTGTCATCAGGGCGTAATAGACCGTCTGCTCAAGAGGTAAAGAGTGAGCATTAACGCCTAGGCCTAATGAAAGTCCGCCTTGTGGATCGAAATCGACAAGAAGCACACGTCGGCCTAGCTCTGCCAAACTTGCGCCCAAGTTGATTGTCGTCGTCGTCTTACCGACGCCGCCCTTTTGATTAAAGATTGCGATGACTTTGGCCTGACCATGCTCTGTGATGGCAGATGGAACATCGAACTTCTTGGCCGTT
>CAIXPV010000098.1 GCA_903921405.1 uncultured Actinomycetes bacterium | reverse complement strand
TGCCTTCGGTGATTGAGCCATGTGGCGAACCATCAACCCACGGTTTCAGAGTAAAGGCAAAATCACGACGTGCTTTATCAATATCTGCCTGGCTATATTTCATCGACTCTCCTTAGATGATTTAGGCAGTTTATGGCTAAATCTGTGATTTGCGTGTAACTAAGGCCGAACAATAATGCGCACAATCTCTTCGGGCGTTGCGCTATCTGTCAGTTCGACGTTGACGTTAGTGGGAATACCGTTGATCTGGGCAGCTGCTAGAAATGCTAACTGTGTGGCGATCTCTGTCATCCAGTAAAAGGCGCTGGGGCCGGCGCGATCTAGTATCCGTTGGGCCTCGGCTAACTTTTGGTCGCTGAACTTCTCCTCATCATTTTTTTCGGCGCTGATGACAGATAGCAGGTAGCTCTTAATATCTAGACCGATGCCTGTTGCATCGTTGGAGCTTTCGATTAGCTCTTTGAGCTCGGCATCTAGGCCGCGAGGTTTTTTGCGGCCTTTATTGCGGTTAAGGAATAGGAAGATAAGTAGCGCGAAGAAGAATGTCTCGAACATGCTGACAAACTACTGCGAGTGACTGACATTGTCGGTGGTGAGTGAATTATTGCTACCTGTGGATTAGTTTGCATTTCTGTCAGTCCCAGATTATTAAATTCAGAGCCTAAGTGAAAAGAGGATTGATGAAGTTCAAGGATTTGCTGGGCTGGGGCTATGGTGGCAAAAGGTTACTTTTAGGTACCTTTACTGATATGGTGTGGCAACTCAAAGGGGTTCTTGCCATGGCGACAAATGTAAAGCTTTCAGACGATCTTGTTCAGGCTGCCGGTCGAATTGCCGCGATCGAGCACAGATCGATTCCGAAGCAGATTGAGTTCTATTTCAAAATCGCTGCCATCGCTGAGGCTAATCCTGATCTCTCCTTCGCTCTGATTAAAGAGATTTTAAAGAGTGA
The DNA here is from genome assembly GCA_903921405.1 of uncultured Actinomycetes bacterium. Classification (GTDB taxonomy): domain Bacteria; phylum Actinomycetota; class Actinomycetes; order Nanopelagicales; family Nanopelagicaceae; genus Planktophila. The sequence continues at coordinate 3,774 of CAIXPV010000098.1, read as the reverse complement.
TGCTGAGACCGCTGCCGGCCACTACGCATTCGGGTAATGGAGTTATTACTTACACCAACTTTTGCTCGCCAGATAAAGAAGCTTCATAAAAATCAAAAGGCTTCATTAGATAAGGTTTTGAATCAGTTGGTCGCAAATCCCCTTCTCGGAGATGCTAAAGCTGCCGACCTAGAAGGTATTTACGTTTATAAGTTCATTATCAATCGTCAAGAGTGGCTTCTGGCCTATCGCGTAGTTACCGTAGGGAGTCTCAAGCTTCTGCTGATCGGGCCGCATGAAAACTTTTACCGTGACTTAAAAAAGAAATAGCCCCACGTGAGTGACTGACATTGTCGGTGGTTAAGGGCAGACTGGGGGCATGGGATTTTGGGCAGATCGAAAAGCTAAAAAGGCGTTCAACAGCGCAATGAGCAGCTACGAGTACCAGCATGCACAATGGGCTCGGGATATTGAGATCTTTAGCAATATTAAGAGCGCATTTGAGAGTGCAATCAAAGGTGAAGATGCCGTTTCAAATCTAGCGGTCCAAAAATCTGGCGAAAGAGTCATCTGGAAAGGCCAGGGTCAGTACCACGAAGCGGGTCGATCTCCTGGACAGTATGTGGGAGGCAGCCAAGGAGTAAGCATCCCAGTTGTTGCTGGAATTCGATATCGCGTTGGTGCGATGAAGGGAACATTTGTTCCAGGCGATGCTATTCAGGCATATAAAGAGGTTGGCGAAGTTGTCCTCAGCACTGATCGCTTGATGTTTAATGGAAACTTCAATACCAAAGAGTGGTCCTTTGCTAAATGGAACGGTGCGGCTACCTCGGCAGATGAGTCGGACTATATCTTTCATGTTAGCAACCGCCAGAAAACATCTGGAATTTTATTTGATGTAAGCGTTGGTCGTGAATTTAATCGCTTCTTGGCCCAAGCAATTAACGCTGCAGAAAATGGAATCCAGAAAGTGATTCCAACAATTGATAAACACGTTGCAACGTTGATTGCCGAAGAGCCAAAGAAGCCAGTACTTGTTCTGCCTTCAGCCATTGCTGCTCCCCCAGCGAAATAACAATTGCTTCTAGGATTTCAACACTAAGTCAAAGAGCGTTCTATCCAAGAGTTACAGAGCAAAAGCCCCGCAGAATAATCTCGGCGGGGCTTTTGTTACTTAACTTTACGGCTCTTACTTTTTGATTGTCACAATCTTGATCATTGCACAGCGATTCTTAAACGGCTTGCACAGACGGTTGACAGTGGTACCAAGGCCTACGGTCTTGATAGAGAGATTAGGCCAGTTCTTCTTAACCCATGCTCCAACTTCAGCGGCGCGCTTCTTAGTTAACTTAGCATTGAGCGCCTTTGATCCTTCAGGGGACGCATAGCCATAAATAATGACCTGCTTAGCATTTTGAAGCTTCCAAGATTTAAGAGTCTTGATGCTCTTTGCAGATAAGACATTTGAGGCAAGTTGGAAAGAAACAGGTTGTACTGCACCAGGCTTCAACGAACACGCCTTATCAAATGTGCCTAGGCATTTAATTCCATCGATACCAATTTTGAGTTTTGTGAGTGCTAGGTACTCAAACTGCTGAGTATCAAGCAATGGTGTTAAACCATTTACTAGCTTGATTTCAACTTTGCCAACATCATGACCCGGTGCCATAAATATGACAGTTGTCTTTGACTGGGTCCATGAATTAGCAGGTAGTAATAATCCACCAACAGATATTGATGTGATCACATGGTTGAACTCACCCGTAATTGTGATCTGATCATTTGCATAACCAGTTACTGGATTTATCGAGATGATCTTGTCCGTTTGGACTGCTGGTGTATCAACTGGTGGAACAGTCTTATCTTGCAACCACTGAGCATGTAGAGCCAACGTTGTGGTTGCATTCAGCGTGGTGCTTTGACCATCTGTGTAAGCAACTGACGCATCATCTTTCCAGCCAGTAAATGTGTAACCTGTTCTGGCAAATGTATTTGCAGATAGTTTGACCGAAGCACCAATTCCTGTTTGTCCAGACATTGCACCGGTTCCGCCATTTGAATCAAATGAGATTGCATAAGGGAATAAGTTTTGTGTCCACTGTGCATGCATCGCTAAGGATGTAGTGGCAGTAAGAGGCACAATCTGTGCATTGGTATATGCAACCGATGCATCATCTTTCCAGCCAGCAAATGTATAACCAGTGCGAGTAAATGTATTGGTTGACAGTGTTACCGAAGTTGCCAAGCCAGTTTGTCCGGCCATTGTTCCGGTTCCGCCATTTGCTTCATACGAGATCGCATAGGCAAATGTGCTGATTAACCATTGAGCAGTAAGGGTTACGTTGATAAGGCCCATTGTGAAGGTGGAGCCTGCGACGTAATCAACTCCGCCGGCATCTTTCCAACCAGTAAATGTTGATCCGGACTTTGTCAGCGTTGAACCAGCTGCGGCGCTAAATGTTGCAGCAGTAGCCACATTTGCTTGTGTAGGAACCGTGCCTGTTGCGCCATTGGCTGCATATGTAACGCTCTGACTGGTTGCACTCCACTGGGCAGTTAATACAACGTTAGTTGCGGCAACTGTATAAAACGCAGCTGTGGCGAAATCAATACCAGCAGCATCTTTCCAACCAGCAAATGTGTAGCCCGGCTTTGTTAATGCAGTACCAACTGCAACGGTAAATGTCGCACCTTGCAAAACATCGACCTGGGTTGGAACAGTGCCAGTTGCGCCGTTGGCTGCATAAGTAATGCCGCGAAGTGCGTTAGCTGTCCACTGGGCAGTGAAGGTGACGCTTGTGATTCCCATTGTGAAAATTGCACCGGCCGCATAATCAACACCGTTGGCATCTTTCCAACCGGCAAATGTGTAGCCCGGCTTAGTGAGTGCAGTGCCTGCAGCAACAATAAATGTGCCAGCTGTTGCAACATTTGCCTGGATTGGTGCAGTACCTGTCGCAGTATTAGCTAGGTACGTAACGCTCTGACTGGTTGCGCTCCATTGTGCAGTCAGAATGACGTTTCCAACTCCCATTGTGAAAGTTGTACCGGCGGCATAATCAACTCCACTAATATCTTTCCAGCCGCTAAATGTGTAGCCGGCTTTGGTCAATGTGCTACCTGCGGCGACAACGAATGTGGCGGCAGTTGCAACTGTTGCTTGAGTAGGAACTGCGCCTGTCGCGCCATTGGCTGCGTATGTAACGCTCTGGCTAGTTGTGATCCACTGGGCGGTCAGAACAACGTTAATGAGAGCAACTGTAAAGATCGAGGATGCGACGACATCAACATTGTCGATATCTTTCCAACCACTAAATGAGTAGCCAGACTTAGTTAAACCCATGCCAGTTGCAACGATAAATGTTGCACCTTGTAGAACAGCCAACTGAGTTGGGACTGTGCCAGTTCCTGTGCCTGCACTGTATGTAACTGTTCGAAGTGGGTTGGCCGTCCATTGGGCGGTCAATACAACGTTAATGAGAGCAGCCGTAAAGATCGAGGATGCGACGACATCAACATTGTCGATATCTTTCCAACCACTAAATGTGTAGCCAGGCTTAGTTAAACCCATGCCAGTTGCAACGATAAATGTTGCACCTTGTAGAACAGCCAACTGAGTTGGGACTGTGCCAGTTCCTGTACCTGCGCTGTATGTAACTGATCGAAGTGGGTTTGCCGCCCATTGGGCGGTAAGGACAACGTTTACTGCAGCAACCGTGAAAATAGAGGCCGCTGCATAAGGAGTATTGCTAGTATCTTTCCAACCACTAAATGTGTAGCCAGGATTTGTTAAGC
>CAIXPV010000097.1 GCA_903921405.1 uncultured Actinomycetes bacterium | reverse complement strand
GCATCGCAGCCTTAACGGTTGCGGTCGCGGTTTTTTTATTTCCCGCAGTTTCGAATTCAAGAGTTAGAAAGGAGAAGCCAATGGCTAATGATCGCTTTGCATCTGCCCATGAAATGGTTCGCGAGTATGCCGAACTTGAAGCCAAGATGGCCGATCCTTCTATTCATGAAGATCAAAATAATGCACGCAAACTTGGTCGTCGCTATGCCCAACTAGGACCTGTAGTGGCCGGCTTTAAAGCCTGGAAATCTGCCGAAGAAGATTTAGTTGCAGCCAAAGAGCTAGCTCAGATTGATGCTGATTTTGCATCTGAGATTCCAGCCCTAGTAGCTAGTGCAGAGGCCGCAGCTGAAAAGCTAGAAGAGTTGTTGTTGCCGCGTGACCCAAATGATGATCGCGATGTAATTTTAGAGGTCAAGGCCGGCGCCGGTGGCGATGAATCTGCAATCTTTGCCGGAGATTTACTGCGTATGTACATGCGCTATGCCGAAAAACATAATTGGAAAGTAGAAATCATCGATGCCACTGAAAGTGAAATGGGTGGTTACAAAGATATTTCAGTAGGAGTTAAATCTAAAGGTGTTCCGGCTCCAGGTGAATCACCATATGCGCGGTTGAAGTTTGAAGGTGGCGTGCACCGTGTACAACGTGTGCCAGAGACTGAAAGTCAGGGTCGCATCCATACATCGGCCGCCGGGGTTTTAATCTTGCCCGAGGCCGAGGAAGTCGATGTTGAGTTAAATATGAATGATGTGCGCGTAGATGTATTTCGCTCATCAGGACCTGGCGGACAGTCGGTTAATACAACCGATTCAGCAGTGCGCTTAACCCACGTACCAACTGGCATTGTCGTCTCATGCCAGAATGAAAAGAGCCAGCTGCAAAATAAAGAGTCGGCGCTTCGTATTCTTCGTGCGCGTTTATTAGCTGCGGCTCAAGAGGCACAAGAGGCAGCAGCTTCGGCAGAGCGCAAAAGTCAGGTTCGTACCGTTGATCGTTCAGAGAGAATTCGCACATATAACTATCCAGAGAATCGAATTAGTGATCACCGCGTGAACTACAAAGCTAACAACTTAGATGCAGTTTTAAATGGTGACCTCGATGACATGATTCAAGCCTTAATCGATGCCGACAAAGCTGCGCGCTTAGCACATACTAAGTAAATTTCTTATGGAGATTAAGTCGGTACTGCGCGCTGCCAAGTCAGCTCTAACAGAGTCTGCAATCTCTGAAGTTGATGCCGAACATTTGTTAGCGCATGTTTTAGGTCTCTCACGAATGGATCTTCATAATCCAGTACTCGTTGAATCAACGCTGGAGGCGATAAGTGATCCGGATGTCATAGAGGAGCAGTTCTTTACGCTGCTAGATCGCCGATTAAATCATGAACCACTCCAATACATCACTGGTGTTGCACCATTTCGTTACCTACAACTAGAAGTTGGTCCAGGCGTATTAGTTCCTCGTCCTGAATCTGAGTTATTAGTTGACGCCGTGTTGGCGCACATCAAAAATCTTCCTGCACCTGTTAGCGTGATAGATCTGGGTGCAGGGTCAGGTGCTTTAGCTTTAGCGATCGCAACTGAGGCACCGGACACTCGTGTGATTGCCGTTGAAAAATCTACAGAAGCTATTTATTGGCTCAAGAAAAACGTCGCTGTTTATGCAGAAAACGTTCG
>CAIXPV010000096.1 GCA_903921405.1 uncultured Actinomycetes bacterium | reverse complement strand
TAAGCGTTATACAAATCGAGTCAATGATCAGAGCACGCGCTTGATGACTTTGCGTGGACTCTTTGAATTTAAAGATCAAACTCCGATTGCAATTGAAGAAGTTGAGTCGGCAAGTGCAATCATTAAACGTTTCTCAACTGGCGCCATGTCCTATGGTTCAGTTTCGCAAGAGGTTCATGAAACTCTTGCGATCGCAATGAATCGTCTGGGTGGAAAATCCAACACTGGCGAGGGCGGAGAAGATCCATCTCGTTTTGTTGTTATGGAGAATGGGGATTCTAAGCGTTCAGCAATTAAGCAAGTTGCATCTGGTCGTTTCGGAGTAACAAGTGAGTACTTAGTTAACTCTGATGATATTCAAATTAAGATCGCTCAAGGTGCAAAACCTGGCGAAGGCGGCCAACTGCCCGGCAACAAGGTCTATCCATGGATTGCAAAGGTACGTTATTCAACGCCTGGAGTAGGCCTTATCTCACCTCCACCGCATCACGATATCTATTCAATTGAAGACTTAGCTCAACTTATTCATGATTTAAAAAATGCCAACAAGAATGCACGAGTTCATGTAAAACTTGTAGCCGAAGTTGGCGTTGGAACCGTTGCCGCAGGAGTCAGTAAAGCCCATGCCGATGTGGTTTTAATCTCTGGCCATGATGGTGGAACTGGAGCTTCTCCGCTCACATCTCTTAAACACGCTGGTGCACCGTGGGAGCTTGGCCTTGCTGAGACTCAACAGACATTACTTCTCAATAACTTGCGCGATCGAATCGTTGTTCAAACTGATGGACAGTTGAAAACTGGCCGAGATGTTGTAATTGCAGCTTTGCTGGGCGCCGAGGAGTTTGGTTTTGCTACTGCTCCGTTGGTTGTTTCAGGTTGCGTCATGATGCGTGTGTGTCATTTGGACACATGCCCTGTTGGTGTTGCAACGCAAAATCCTGAGCTGCGAAAGCAATTTAGCGGAAAGCCTGAGTTTGTTGAGACTTTCTTCGAATACATTGCAGAGGAAGTGCGTGAAATTCTGGCTAGCTTAGGGTTTAGAACTCTGCTTGAAGCTATTGGTCATGTTGAGTATCTAGAGACGCGTCGTGCAGTTGAACATTGGAAGGCAAGCGGATTAGATCTTTCGCCATTGCTGGCTCAACCTGAAGGCGACAGCCCGCTCCACAATACAATCAAGCAAGATCATGGGTTGGATGCAGCCCTTGATAATGAGTTGATTCGTTTGTCAGAGCCTGCTCTAACGAAAAAAGAGATAGTGCGAATTGATCTACCGGTACGAAATGTTAATCGCACGGTTGGAACAATGCTGGGGGCTGAAATTACTCGACGATTTGGTGGCGAAGGTCTTGCCGATTCAACGATTGATATCACTTTGCATGGCTCTGCCGGTCAGTCATTGGGAGCATTTATTCCTCGCGGTTTAACACTTCGCCTCTTTGGTGATTCCAATGACTACGTTGGTAAGGGAATTTCAGGCGGACGCGTGATAGTTCGCCCTGATGAGTCCTCGACTTATCTTTCACACGAAAATGTCATCGCTGGAAATGTTATTGGTTACGGAGCAACATCCGGTGAAATCATGATTCGGGGCGTTGTAGGAGAGCGTTTCTGTGTCAGAAACTCTGGAGCTACCGCAATCGTTGAAGGCATTGGCGATCATGGGTGCGAATACATGACTGGTGGAACTGTTGTGGTCTTAGGGCGCACCGGTCGAAACTTTGCTGCCGGAATGTCTGGCGGACGGGCTTTTGTACTAGATCTAGATCCTGCCAATGTTAATACTGACATGGTTGATGTTTTAGCTGTTCCTGATGATCAGAAGATGCTGCTGAAATCAATCGTTACAAGTTTTAATGAAAACACTGGTTCATTGATAGCTGCTCAGTTATTAACTGACTGGGATAGCGCTATTCATCGAATCTCATTAGTGATGCCACGAGATTACGCTCGCGTTCTTGAAGCAATGGAGCGGGCAACACGAGAAGGCTTGCCGGTCGACGCGTTAGTAATGGAGGTTGCAGCACATGGCTGATCCAAAGGGTTTTATTACAACACCACGTGAAATGCCAACTCGGCGACCAGTAGATGTTCGCATTCAAGATTGGCGCGAAGTCTATGAGCCTCAGAGCTTTGAACACTTACAAAAACAGGCTGGGCGATGCATGGATTGTGGAATACCTTTCTGCCACAACGGCTGCCCTCTGGGAAATTTAATTCCGGAGTGGAACGATTTAATCTGGCGCGGGGACACACATGAGGCAATCAATCGCTTGCATGCAACTAATAACTTTCCAGAGTTCACTGGTCGCCTATGCCCTGCACCGTGCGAGACCGCCTGTGTTGTTGGAATCAATCGTGATGCGGTAACTATTAAGCAAGTCGAACTGCGCACAATTGAAGAAGCCTTCGCTTCTGGCGATGTAAAACCTTTAGCACCAGATCGTTTAACCGGAAAGACGGTCGCTGTGATTGGCTCTGGACCAGCCGGGCTTGCCGCAGCCCAGCAGTTAACGCGCGCCGGTCATACTGTCGTTGTCTATGAACGTGCAGATAAAATCGGTGGACTCATGCGATATGGAATTCCTGAGTTTAAGATGGAGAAACATATTTTAGATCGACGCTTAGAACAGATGGAGAAAGAAGGCACGCGTTTTCGCCCAGGTGTTGACGTTGGGGGAGAGCTCACCGGGTCGGCGCTTCGAAAAAAATACGACGCGATTGTTTTGGCTATCGGAGCAACGCAATGGCGTGATTTGCCGATAAAGGGGCGTGAGCTCAAAGGCGTTTACCAAGCTATGGAGTTTTTACCATGGGGCAATAAACAAGCTCTCGGTGAAGTTGAAGTGCCTGGAATCAATGTTGAGGGCAAGCATGTTGTAATTTTGGGTGGCGGAGATACTGGTGCAGATTGTTTGGGAACATCAATTCGCCAAGGTGCTGCAAGTATTACTCAGCTAGAAATCATGCCACGCCCAACTGAAGAACGTCCTTCATCACAGCCATGGCCAACGTATCCGATGATCTACAGAGTCTCTAGCGCACATGAAGAAAAAGATAATCGAATCTTCTCTGTAAGTACCGAAGAATTTCTTGGCGACTCACATGGAAATCTTCGGGCATTAAAAATAGTTGAAACTATTTTTGTTAATGGAAAGTTTGAATCAGTTCCAGGAACTGAAAAAGAGATTCCTGCAGATTTTGTCTTCTTGGCGATGGGATTTACGGGTCCAGAGCGCTCTGAACTCTTAAACCAGCTAGAGGTCAATCTCGATGAACGCGGAAATATACAGCGCGACGCCGATTTTGCTGCGAATGAAGATGGAGTATTTGTCACCGGAGATGCAGGGCGTGGACAGTCCTTAATCGTGTGGGCAATTGCAGAAGGTCGAAGTGCGGCATCTGCCGTTGATAAATATCTCACAGGCGATACGCAACTGCCATCGCCTATTGAACCCACTACCCGTCAATTGATGGTTTAAGGTTGTCTCATGCGTAGAGCGAAGATTGTGTGCACGATGGGTCCTGCAGTAGAAACACCTGAAAAGGTCAAGGAGCTCATTGATGCGGGCATGAATATGGCGCGATTGAACCTTTCACATGGCTCTTATGAAGAGCACCAAGCTCGATTAGATCAGGTCCGGGCTGCGGCGAAAGCAGCTGGGCGACCAGTTGCAATTTTAGTTGATCTACAAGGACCAAAGATTCGTTTGGCTCGCTTTGTCGCTGGTCCGCATGACTTAGCACGCGGAGATATTTTTACTATTACTACCGATGACGTTGAAGGCACAAAAGAGCGCGTTGGTACTACTTATAAAGGTCTACCCGGAGATTGCAAGCCCGGAGATCGTATTTTGATCGATGATGGAAAAGTTACCGTTGAGGTTTTAGAAGTTAAAGGAAATGACGTTGTAACTATTGTTATTGAGCCAGGGGCTGTGAGTAATAACAAGGGAATCAATCTGCCAGGAGTTGCAGTCTCTGTTCCTGCGATGTCTGAGAAAGATATTCAAGATCTTCGCTGGGGATTGCGAGCCGGTGCTGATTTCATTGCACTGTCATTTGTTCGAGACGCCGCCGATATCAAAGATGTTCATAAGATTATGGATGAAGAAGGAATCCGCCTTCCGGTCATTGCAAAGATTGAAAAGCCACAAGCAGTTGCAAATATTGCAGAAATCGTTGATGCATTTGATGGCATCATGGTTGCACGTGGAGACTTAGGTGTTGAGCTTCCGATTGAAGATGTACCACTAGTACAAAAACTTTGTGTTGAGCTGGCAAGAGATATGGCTAAGCCAGTAATCGTTGCAACGCAGATGCTTGATTCTATGATTACTAATTCACGTCCTACTCGCGCTGAAGCAACCGACTGCGCCAATGCAGTACTAGATGGCGCAGATGCGCTCATGCTCTCGGGGGAAACTAGCGTCGGAGAGTTTGCCATTGAAGCAGTTGAAACTATGGCACGCATTATTCAAAAGACTGAGGAAGGCGGATTAGATCGAATCCGTCCTATCAAAACTGCGCCACGCACTAAGGGCGGAGCAATCACTAAAGCTGCTACTGAAGTCGGCGCAATTGTTGGCGCCAAATACCTAGTTGCATTTACTCAGAGCGGTGACTCTGCGCGCCGCATGTCGCGACTTCGTTCACCAATTCCAATTCTTGCAATGACACCAGAAATTGGAACGTATAACCGCCTTGCACTCTCATGGGGTGTTGAATCGATGTTAACTCCAATCGTTGGTGCAACTGATGAAATGGTTAAGTTGGTCGATTCGGTCCTCATCGACTCAGAACGTGCCCATGTTGGCGATAACGTCATGATTGTCGCTGGTTCACCTCCCGGAATTCCAGGCTCAACCAATGCGATGCGCGTTCACGTTGTGGGAGATGCCGTTGGTGGCGCCGCCCCTGCCTACCGCTAAGATTCTCCGGTAAGCCTCGGTACTCCAACGGTAGAGAGGGCAGTCTCAAACACTGCACAGTGTCGGTTCGAATCCGACTCGGGGCACATTAGCTACTGCTACATCCGGAAAGGATGAATTCGATATGAGCATTCGTATTCTCGTTGCCGAGGACGAGGCACTTATCCGCATGGATTTAGTTGAGATGCTTCAAGGTGCTGGCTATGAAGTCGTCGCTGAGGCAACTAATGGTCAAGAAGCTGTGGATTTAGCGAATCTACATAAACCCGATCTTGCAATTCTGGATGTAAAGATGCCAGTTATGGATGGAATTTCAGCGGCCGAGAAGATAATTTCATTAGCTCCAGTCCTCATGCTGACTGCTTTTTCTCAAAAAGAGTTGATCGATAGAGCCCGAGACGCCGGAGTCATGGCATATGTTGTTAAACCATTTACGATTTCAGATTTAGTTCCGGCCATTGAAATTGCAATCAGCAGACATTTGCAGATGAGATCACTTGCCGATGAAGTTACCGATCTTCATGACCGGCTTGAGACCCGTAAATTAATTGATCGCGCCAAGGGGATTCTCATGAAAGCGCTCAATCTGCCAGAGCCAGAGGCGTTTTCATGGATTCAACGTGCAGCCATGGACCGCCGATTAACCATGAAGCAGGTAGCAGAGGCCGTTATCAGTCCGGATGCCGTACCTGAGCACTGAGCACTTGCTCTCTATAACGAAACTGCAACCTTTTTCATCACTTTTAGCCTTGATAAGCCAGCGCCCAAGCCATTACCCTCGGTTCCTCCCTGTCCCGGGACGAAAAGTACAGGAAAGGTAATACATGAAAAAGCGTTTTCGCGCGATTAGTTTCATTGCCTCTGCCGTAATGGTAGTTGCAGGACTAGTAGCAGTACCTGCAGCAACTAACGCTGCAACAGTTCTTACTATTTCAACTGATCTACCTCTACAGGGTTCATCATTCGATTCAAATGATTCAACTAACAAGGCTATCGCTTTGTACTTGAAGCAGATTAAATACAAGGCTGGTAAGTACACTGTCAAGCTAAAGATTTATGACGATGCAACAGCAGCTAAGGGTGGCTGGGATGATGCAAAGTGCGCAGCAAATGCACAAGCACACGTAGCCAACAAGAGTGAAGTTGCCGTTATGGGTACATATAACTCAGGTTGCGCAAAGATCATTGTTCCAATTCTTAACCAGGCTCCAGGTGGAGCTATGACAATGATTTCAAATGCCAACACAAACCCTGGTCTAACCAAGGTATGGAACCCAGGCGAGCCTGATGTTTACTATCCAAAGGGCATCCGCAACTATGCACGTGTATGCACAACTGATGATATTCAGGGATCTGCAGCTGCACAGTTCGCAAAGTCAATCGGCATCAAGAGTGTTTATGTTCTAAACGATACCCAGACTTACGGTCAGGGTGTTGGTCAGGCATTCACAACTGAAGCTAAGAAGATTGGCCTTAACGTTCTATCAAGTGGCGCATACGGCGAAGGCTGGGATGCAAAGCAGTCTTCATACGAAGCTATGTTCACAAAGATCGCAGCATTGAAGCCAGATATGGTTTACATCGCTGGAATCTTTGATAATAACGGTGGACAGTTGATGAAGGACAAGTTCAAGGTCCTTGGCAATAACACTGTTGTAAAGGTTATGGCACCAGATGGATTTACTGGTTACCCAGACTTTAACTCAATGCCAGAAGCAGATGGTGCTTACCTATCATTTGCCGGTCTTTCAACTGAGCTCCTATTGAAGAACGCTCCAAATGGAGCAGGCGCAAAGTTTGTTAAGGCTTACAAGGCTGAATACAAGAAGGATCCAATCGGTTCATACCCTATCTACGGCGTTGCAGCAGTCCAGGTTATCTTGGCAGCTCTTGCAAAGTCAGATGGAACTCGTAAGGGTCTGACCAATGCAATCTTCTCTGGCTCTGGAATCACAATTCCTGCAGCACAGTCTGTACTCGGAAAGGCGCTGACAATCAGCACACTTTCAGGTGACACATTGGCTAAGGACATCACCATTGAGGTAGTCAAGGGTGGACAAGAGACAACCGTAAAGGCATGGACTGTCAAGTAGTCCAAGCAACGGTTTACATTAAATAAGTGAAGGAGTGGGACTTAAGTCCCACTCCTTCACTATTAGTTCGCAAGTGCATTACAATCATTTTTTAATGCAAGAATAAATTTAGGAGTGAATGCGTGTCACTAATAACCGGCGGTTATCAAGCCCGACAGCTTCGCAGACGTTATTTTGAGCGGGCACTAAGTACCGTTGCAACATTTGGTATCTTGTTCTGGCTTGGAATTAACTTTGTTAAGTCACCTTCGCAGTTCTTTCAAGCCTCAATCATCGGCTTAAGTAACGGCGTTCTCTACGCTTTGATCGCACTTGG
>CAIXPV010000095.1 GCA_903921405.1 uncultured Actinomycetes bacterium | reverse complement strand
TCACCAAAGGACCAGATAAATCCTGGACGCACTTCAACATCAACAATTTCACCAATAATGCTTACTTGGCTCTGAAAAATCTGGGGAACATCACACCAAAAAATAACGGGAACATGTGTCAGTGGCTCGATTTCTGGTGCAAATGCAACACCGGCCGTTGGAATCATCTTTATTAAACGATCGCTCAAATTGGCCGTTTTCACCACCGGCTTCTTGATGACAACGCGTGGCTTGTAACTGCGCTTCACCGTTGGGGCAGGTGATGGCTTAGGTGGAAACCACAACGTGGGCGTGGGTTTTGGCACTGCACGCTTTTTGGCCACGGTGGTAGTTGCACCCTTATGGGCTTCGATGATTATCTGGTTGTCTTGGGTATACACATCGACGCACGCCGTGTCGATGCAGTCGGCAAAAGCGCTGACAGGTGTGAGAAAACTCAGCGTGAGAATCAGCAATAGTGGGTATTTCATGTCGGGCACATTAAGCGTGGGCTCTGACCGTTATGGGGCTCACAGCGCTAACTGTGGATAGGTGTGACACTCTATGACTATGGCAGCGCGCGATGGAGATGGTTGGGTCCAGTGCGACTGCGGAAATAAACACTGGGGACTCAATGGCGCCGCAGGAATTCTGATTCTGCGCGGTGATGAAATCTTGTTACAACACCGTGCGCCGTGGGTACACAACGGTGATACCTGGGGAATTCCAGGTGGTGCCCGCGATAGTCATGAGAGCGTCATACAAGGTGCAATTCGTGAAGCTATTGAAGAAACTGGAATCGATCCAGCTTTTGTGACAGCGATTGAAACTTTTAGTGACGATCACGGCAACTGGCGCTACGACACAGTTATTGCCCGTGCCACTGATGAGTTAATTGCGCACGAAGTCAATGACGAATCACATGAAGTGCGTTGGGTTGAGATTGAAAAAGTAGATCACCTAAACCTGCATCCAAGTTTTGCTAAGTCATGGCCAGCTTTAAAGGAAATCCTTAATAACCTTATCGGCCCACGATAAATCATTCTCATGTGAATGAGCCACAACTACAACAGTGGTTCCAGCATCTGCAAGCTTTTTTAGTAAGTCAATAATTCGTCGACGGCTATCTATATCTTGCGCAGCCAGTGGTTCATCCAGCAAAAGTACTGAAGTTTTTTGCGCGATGGCTTGTGCGATTGCAACACGTTGAGATTCACCGCCAGATAACGTTGTTACATGGCGATCTGCAATATGGGTTAAATGTAGTTGCTCCATAATGTCATCGGCAGATCCGCCCATTTCAATAATCTGGCGAACGGTAAATCCAAGTGTGTACAACTGGTTTTGCATGGCCATGGCACGCAACGTAGATAATTTCGCAGCAGAAGTCAGGGCAGGGTGTGCATCATCGATAGTGATGGTGCCCTTAGCTGGAACAATGTCTCCGGCAATGGCTGCCAGTAACGTTGACTTTCCACTTCCATTGGGGCCAACGATTACTGTGATTGAGCCGGCTGGAATCTGTTCGGAGTAATCATAAATAATCTCTCGATTATCTCGAACAATTGTGATCTCGTTGATTGTGATCATGGAGTTTTCCAAATAGTGTTTTTGACTGATACCAGAGCAATTAAAATCGGTGCACCGATTAAGGAAGTAACTAAGCCAATGGGCAGTTCATTGGGGGCTGCAACTGTGCGGGCCGCAGTGTCGGCGAGGACTAACAGTGATGCACCAATCAAGGCGCTTTGAATAATCAGATACCGGTGGGCAGGGCCATACATAAAACGTGCAATATGTGGTGCAGCTAAACCTAAAAATGCAATCGTGCCAACTGTGCTTACGGCTCCCCCAGCCAAAATGGATAAGGCAACTAAGGCCAGCGCTCGAACTCTGCGGGTATCGATTCCTAAGTGAAATGCGGTGGCATCTCCTAATGACAATAAATCTAAGGACGGCGCTACTTTCCACGCAATACTTGCGCCAACGATAAATACGCAAAAAAGTGACCAGACGTTACTAGTGGTAATTAGTGAGAGCGAACCAAAGTTCCAAAATGAAATCGATCTGGCATCTGCACGGGTAACCATGGTTGTAGCTAAACCAACAAGTGCCGTAATGGTGGCCGAAACCGCGATTCCTACGATGATGAGGGCAAATGATGAAAGATTGCTGCGCAGTGATGCCAACTTAAAAGTTAACGATGTTGCAAGCAAAGCTCCAACAGCACCGCACAGCACCGCTGCGACAGAACCTACTTGGACCAGACCAGTTAGTATCGCAATCACTGCACCAAAGGATGCCCCGGCCGACGTTCCTAGAATTGCCGGCTCGGCTAAAGCGTTATTGCAGGCACCTTGGGCCATTAATCCCGCGATTCCAAGTGCTCCGCCAACCAGCACTGCTGCTGCAACTCGAGGGATCCTTATCTGCCACAAAATCTCATTGCTGCCAGGGTGTGTAAGCGCCGACCAGAAATTATCGATGTGTGTTGCACCCACAGAAAGTGCTACAAGAATAAAGGCCAAAAGAATCAGTCCATTGGCAAAAGAGCGGTACTTCTTCATTTCATTACCTTAGTAACTGCAGTTGCTAGGGCTGCAACTAGGGAAGGCGTACGAGTTCCAAAGGCCAACAATAGTGAGTCATCTACATCGATGATTCGACCGTTCTTACCTGCGGCAGTTTGTGCCACACCTGGCAGTTGTAATAACCCTGTTATTCCACCTACAGATTCAAGACCATTCGTCATCACAAGAATAATGTCGGGATTAGCTTTAGCTAAACTTTCAGCAGTTAATGTATTAAAGGCGTGTGGAAAAATACTTACTCCCACATCGATTGCGCCAATAGCAGTAATCAAAGAATCGGCACCAGAACCTGGACCGCCAATTAGATAAATCGAACTTGTGCCTCGAAGATATAGAAAGGCAATACGTGGTGAACCAGTAACCGAGGATTGACTGAAACTCTTTTCTACTTGCAGATTAAGTTGCTGGGCCTGCTGGCTGGCACCGATGGCAGCACCTACTGCACTAATCTTTTGTGCAAGATCAGCTAACGTCCAGCTCTCTGGTGTTTGTACAACTGTGATTCCAGCCTTTGTGATTTGATCCAGTGCTGACTTGGGCCCTGTCGATGCATCGATAATGACCAGATCTGGGTGTAAAGAAATGACTTTCTCTGACATTACTTGGTGGCCTGATGTAACGATGGGAATATCTTTCAAGGACTCCTGAGTGCTTGAAATATCTCGGCCTACCAAGAGCGATGTGGCATTGAGCGAACTCATGATTTCAGCCACGCCATTTGCCAGTGAAACCACTCGGTGAACTGAAAACTGTGCCGAATCAGTCAGTGAAATAGTTGTGACATCATTGTGAGAAATACTGTAGCTATGGCCGGCATTTGTTGATGCACACGCTGATAAGAGCACCATCAGGGATATCAGTAGTGCGGGTTTTCTCACGTGCGCAGTCTGCCAAAGCTTTTCCTGACATGGTGGCGTGTTCTGTCGGATAAGTCCGCGCAAGTGCCCTTCTAGAGTTCTAACCATGAAGAAGGCCCTGGCAGTTCTGATGGTTCTCTCGTGTGCCTGCTTTTTTATCTCACCAGCCCAGGCCGCACCTAAAACCGTAACTGGCAGCAATGGGGCAACGTTGACCGCATCGGCCACGACGGCAAAGTCTGGTGCAATTCTGATCGTTACGGGAAATCACTTTGATGAAACCGTCGGAATCTACGTAGGTTTTTGTGTTGTTCCAAAAAAAGGTAAGCCCCCGACTCCCTGCGGAGGCGGAATTAACAAAGCCGGGACAGGTGAAGCGTCATTTTGGATTTCATCGAATCCCCCACCGTATGGAGTTGGTCTGGCAGAGGAATTTCTACCCGGCGGACGTTTTACTAAGAAAATTAAGATCTCCCGAATGATCGGAAAATTCGACTGCACCAAAGTTAAATGTGCAATCACTACTCGCGCCGATCACTTAATGAGCGATGACCGAAGTTTTGACATCTATATCCCAATAACAGTCAAATAATAAGGAGTACCCATGAAGAAGATCGCAGTAGTTGTTGCACTTATTGCATCAATGGTTGTTCCAACCCAAGCACATGCTGCGCAAACGGGTTTTATGGGTGGACCACTTACTAACCTTGATCCAACTGCGGCTTCGGTTCATATAGCACTGAGCAATTTTCCTAAGGCTGGCGGCCTCTACATTCAACAGTGTGTTCAAGCCGCTGCTGCAGTACGCCCAACGGTGTGTAACAACGCCGTACAACTATGGATCTCTACTTCCGCCGGTGCATCCTTTGTCCCTACCGCTGACATTGTTTTCAAACCCACCACTCTTTTTAACTCCGGCACAACTGCCGTTGACTGCACGGTTTCACAATGCGGAATCTTTATCCGATATGACCACACTGTTCCTGCAGATTTCACTGAAGATCAATTCATTGCTCTGACATTTAAATCCGGCACAGTCCTATCGACAAAGCCTGTCGATGAAATCACTGCCACGATTAACGGCCTTGCATTGAGCTCGCGTGCGCCAATGAAAATCTCATATCGCCAACTAGCAGTACTCGCTGCTTCCTCTAAATCTGGTGCGGTTTTAACATATGCATCTTTGGCTCCAGCGTGTGCATTAAAGGCGATGGCTATCACTGCTCTAAAGGCAAGTGGATACTGTGACATCGCAATTACTTCCCCGGGATCACTTGAATTTGCCCCAGTAACGGCGCATTTCCCTTTAGAGCTGACCCTAGGCGTTCAAACTATTCCAACGATTCAGGTGAGTGGAAAACGGCGAACTTCGGTTCCAAAGAAAACTAACTTCGGTGAAGTTGTGACGTATGTAGGTACCGGCAGCTGCACCGTTGAGAAAAATATTATTACTGCCAAAAAAGGCACGTGCATCATTGTTGCTGGGGCGCGTGGAGTTGATGGTCTTTATTCACCACTGAATCTGAGAGTTGTTACCGTCATTAAATAGTTTAAAGCGAGCCAAGGCCAGTAATACAGAACTTAGTTGCAGAAGCAATCTCAATCTCTGCATCATGGCCAGCTTCAATTCGCTTAGTAGCAACATCGGTCGTGGCTTGAATATAAGCAAGTGCCTGATTGATATCGCGTACGCCTTGAATCTCTAGGGCACTGCGAAGTGGTGCCAACAATGCGCGGTGTGCTGCCCCGATTTGTGCTGCGCGGTCATGTGGCAATGACGTTGCATTGAGCGCTTTTGCTAATAAGTGACGACCATCGGCGATGTAACGAAGGGCGCCTGCAATCCACGATTCAACGCACGTGCATGGTTGAGTGCATTCACCCACTGCATTACTTAGTACATCGGCAAAAATGTGCAGCTCCTCGATTACCAAATCCGCAACTAAATCAGCGCTACTACCAAAGTATTCATAGACCGATGTGCGCGATAAACCGGCACGTGCAGCAACCGCTGAGACTGTTATTGCCGCCCCGCCGGATTCCATAGCAATGGCGGCAGCGGCTTCGATTAACTGGCTGCGTCGCCAATCGCGATGTTGTGCCAGGGTGTCGGTTTCTATGCGAGGCATCTCATTAGTCTTTCACAGATTGGCCAAGGCGACGCAATGATTCGCGAACAACATCTTTATCTGACGTTCTCCAGAGTGGTGGCATCGAGTTCAGCAACGTACTGCCATAGCGTTTAGTGACAATGCGCGAATCAAGAATCGCAACAACTCCGCGATCATCCACAGATCGAATTAAACGGCCCGTACCTTGGGCTAGCAACAGCGCAGCACGGGGCAGCGAGACCTGCATAAAGCCACTTCCGCCAGCGGCATCGGCTTGGGCCGCACGCGCAGACATGACGGGTTCATCGGGACGCGGAAAGGGAATCCGATCGATGGCCACAAGAATGCAACTATTGCCTGGCACATCTACGCCCTGCCACAGCGACATAGTGCCCAACAAAATCGACGTCTCATCTTTAGCGAATTTTTCGACAAGCGGTCCAACGGCATCGCCTCGTTTTTGCGTGAAGATCTTTATCGGCAGCTCGGCCAGTACTTTTCGCAAGTGCGCATCCGCTGCCTCTACCCCACGCCAGGATGAAAATAGCGCCAACGTGCGACCACCGGCGGCATCGATTAACTCACCGAGTTCGGTCAGAACTTCAAAGCTGGGTCCATCTCGGCCAGGCTCTGGCAGATGTTTTGGCATATATAAAACGCCTTGATTAGCAAAGTCGAAAGGTGAGCCAACATCTAACATCTGCACGTTAGATGGATCAACTTCGTTTTTCTCTAATTCAACGTCGCTATCTTCCCCGATAAGAAAACCAATGCTCTTGGCAAGTGCGTTAAAAGAATTGCCAACAGTCAAGGTAGCCGAGGTCGCAATCACGGGAGTCTGCGTCAGTAAGTTCTCGCGCAGAACTTCTGATACCGACAGTGGAGCTAAATGCAAGGTTGAAAAAGTTGGCTCGTACCACAACACATAACCATCGCCCATTTTAAGAAGCGTGGCAGCGGTCGTAGAAATCTCACTGACTGCACCTTTCACGCGAGCACGTTCGGCCAATATGTCTGTATCGATAATTTCATCATCGGCCGATAAGAACTGCGTAATTGCCTGGGCGCTCTCGCGCACCTTTCGTACCGGCGACTCCAATGATTGTGGGATTTCTTCTAAACGCCCTTGGGCAGAAAAATCGCCACGAATGGATTCGCCATAATCAACCATTGATTCATGAAAATCATTGGCCGCTTTGTGAAAAGCATCTGAAAGCTTGCCCGGCATGAACTTGCGGGCCATGGCCGAAGCACGTAAAACTCGGGCTGAAGTGAGCTCCTCCGTTACCGCCTGTGTTGCCCGATCCATAAACTCATGGGCTTCATCTAAAATCACGACATCGCGCTCTGGCAAAATTGGATGTGAATCTACGATCTCAATTGCTAGCAACGTGTGGTTAGTGACGACAACATCTGCGCCTTGGGCCTTGCCTTTTGCCGCAGCTGCAAAGCACGTGCTGCCAAATGCGCACTTATCGGCGCCAACACATTCGCGACCCGATACCGAGTTAGCTGCCCATACGCGTCGATCAACATCAGGGGCATCATCGCGATCCCCCGATACGCCTTTCTTGCGTGCCCATTCATGTAAACGCTTGGCATCTTTTTCAAGGGAAGAAATACCCAACATGATTTCACCATCTGGATCTGGCTCTTCGCTATTCATCTTTTGCAAACAGATGTAATTGCCGACGCCTTTATAGATGGCATATGTAATTTCGCGTCCCAAAACTTTTTCAAGAGCTGGAACAACTGCCGGCAGATCGCGCTCTACCAACTGGCGTTGCAACGCCAATGTGGCTGTGGCAACTAAGACTTTGCGGCCATGAACGATTGGCGGAACTAAGTAAGCAAGTGATTTTCCTGTGCCCGTGCCAGCCTGCACCATCAAATGGTGTCGATCAGTTAATGCGTTAGCCACGGCTTCGGCCATCTCAATCTGGCCTTCACGCGGAGCACCGCCTATTGCGGTTACGGCGGCATCGAGTGCTGTGCGCACCTTGTCCGACATCTCGCTCATAGGTGCAACCCTAGTGGTTGGATATGTAGTTGAACTTTCAACTACATATGTGTACCATCGTTGTATGAGCACAATGCCCGCGCTGTATATAGGCCATGGCGCACCTATGTTGCTAGATGACCAGCTATGGACATCGCAACTATCTGGAATATCAGCTGCACTAGAAAAGCCTAGAGCGATTCTGATCGTTAGCGCCCACTGGGAATCTGCGCCGATAACTTTGAGCAGCCCCACCGCTAAAACTCCCCTGGTCTATGACTTCAGTGGCTTTGATCGAAAGTTTTATGAGATGACATATGAGACACCCGATGCAACTGATTTCTCTGAACTCGTTGCTTCGATGTTGCCTGACACGTTGACGGTGCATCAATCAAATCGCGGTTTAGACCACGGTGCTTGGGTACCTCTAAAAGTTATGTATCCCGACGCCGACATTCCAGTATTGCAAATGTCTATGCCAACAAGTGATCCTGCATCATTGTTATCGATAGGCACATACCTTGCCCCGCTACGTGATTTAGGTGTTTTAGTTATCGGCTCAGGCTTTATGACGCATGGTCTGCAGTATCTGCGCAACTGGTCTAGCGATGCAGTTGCACCAACATGGTCCAGCGAATTCGACGCATGGGCCGCACAAGCCCTTGCCGCTAATGACATCGATACCTTAAGTAACTACCGCGAACTAGCACCTGGCATGCCATATGCCCATCCAACAGTTGAACACTTCACGCCCTTGTTTATTACTTTAGGAGCGGCTACCAACACCGAAATAGCCCCTAAAACCCTTATAGACGGCTACTTTATGGGACTTAGCAAGCGTTCTATTCTCGTTGCTTAAATAAAAAACTCCCCCGCCCATAAGGACGAGGGAGCTTTTATTAATTAGTTTTTTATGAGCAACCAGATGTGTTGCCACAGCCTTCGCAGACATAGCAAGCACCTGACATGCGCATCTTCACGCCACATGTCATACACAAAGGCGCATCGGCCTTCACGCCTGATAGTGCCTCCATCAGCTCAGTTGATGAACCGAACTGCTGCTTACTATCGATCGTGATCGTTACTGGCTTAGCAATGGGTGCGGCAGCAACTGGAGCAGTGATCTCTAAGTTCTCATAATCATCAACTACATCTTCGGTGTACTCACCTGTCTCCAGTGCGCGAGCGCGCTCTGATGATGTGTACAGCGCCATTGCACTGCGTGAATCAAATGGTAAGTAATCAAGTGCTAGACGACGGAAGATGTAATCCATCATGGACTGTGCCATGCGGATATCGGCATCATCTGTCATACCAGCTGGCTCAAAGCGCAAGTTAGTGAACTTCTCGACGAAGGTCTCTAGTGGAACGCCGTACTGCAAACCGATTGATACTGCGATTGAGAATGCATCCATCACACCGGCAAGAGTTGAACCCTGCTTACCTAGCTTTAAGAAGACCTCACCTAGTGCGCCATCTGCATAAGCACCTGAAGTCATGTAGCCCTCGGCTCCGCCAACAGAGAACGATGTTGTCGTTGATGGGCGTGACTTTGGAAGACGCTTGCGCAATGGAGTTGCAGGATGTGTTGCAGCCTCTGGAACAGATGTCTTAGCGGCTTTGCCATCAGATAATGGCTGACCAACTTTG
>CAIXPV010000094.1 GCA_903921405.1 uncultured Actinomycetes bacterium | reverse complement strand
TGAAGATTCCAATGGACTCATTACACGTTGTCGTACGACTATTTCGCAAGCAAAGGTTCGAGCTCAATCCGCTCATGAAACAGTCATTGCAGCGTTTGGTGAAGGCCCGGTCGAACAAGATCTTGAGAACTTACTTGCTTGGCTTGAAATGTTTCATCCAAAATCCTATGTCGAATTAGATTACGGCGGGTTAGCTAACTATCTCGATAAGTCGCTGCGTGATAATGGCCATGAAGGTTTAGAAGACGACACATCTATTGAAGATGTTTTGCACTCACTCGTTGGCCTTGCAGCTGCCGATGGAATGGTGGCAGGTCAAGGATATGAGCGGTTAATGTCACGCTGGCGCCATGTGCAGGGCCTTGAATCGGCAAATTAACTGTCCGAAATATATTGCTTTGCCCACTTTTACTCGCAATACTTGCCCTTCACGAGAATAAGAAGGGAAGAGAATGAGCCGTTTACCCGATGCTGAAGTTCTTCTCACCCCCAAAGAGGTTGCCGTTAGATTTCACGTAAACCCTAAGACCGTTACACGCTGGGCCAAGGCCGGAAAGTTAACTGCCATCAGAACCCTTGGTGGCCATCGCCGCTACCGTGAATCAGAAGTCTTAGAGCGTTTACGCGAGTATAAAGAGAGCACTAATTAAAGATAGGATTGGCTCATGGCCGATGATAAGAAACCCGCAGATGATGCTCGCGCAAAGTTTTTAGAGGCGCTAGAGAAGAAGAAGCATAAGAACTCTTCACTTCCTGGTGGCGGTTCAGCATCTGGTCCTAAGGTCGGCGGTGCACAAGCAGGCGGCGCACCCGCACCACGTTTTCAACGCAAGTCAGGTCCTTCAGGCTCTGCTGGCTAAGTGGCAGATCAACTCTTAATCGAAATACGGGTTCGCCCAAATGCTTCACGCAATAAAGTTGGCGGAACAGTCGGTGACCCTCCTCGATTAGTTGTAGCAGTCCAAGCACCCGCAGTTGATGGCAAAGCCAATGAAGCAGTTGTAAAAGAGTTAGCCAAGGCCTTTGATATTCGCGCTCGCGACTTCACAATAGTTTTTGGGGAACTTGGCCGCGACAAGAGGTTATTAGTAAGCGGTGATCTCAATCAACTAAAGATGAAGTACGAAGAGTTACAGCAGACCGCGACGCTTCAACAGAGGCTCGATCTTTGAATCGCGGCCTCTAAAGTTTCTAAACATCTGCATCGAATCGATTGATCCGCCTCGACCTAATAATGAATCTCTAAAGTGATCGCCATTTGTGCGAAGCAGGCCACCATTTTCTTTAAACCAATCGACAGTATCTGCATCCAGGACTTCAGACCAGATATAGCCGTAATAACCAGCTGAATAGCCACCATCAAAAATGTGCGAGAAGTATGTAGAGCGATAACGCGTTGGTACAGGGGCGAAATCTAAACCGTAGTCGGCTAAAGCTTTAGCCTCGAAGGCTTCAACATCGTGGATTAGAGCCGCTTCTTCGCTATTTAATGAGTGCCATGCTAAATCTAGAACTGCTGCAGCTAAGTAACTAGTAGTTGCAAAACCCTCATTAAATGTTGATGCAGCGTTCAAACTATCTACCCACTCTTGCGGCATTACTTCGCCTGTTTCATAGTGGCGTGCATAATTATTGAGGACCTCTGGCCACATAATCCACATCTCATTTACTTGCGATGGGAACTCCACAAAGTCGCGTTGGACTGCAGTACCGGAGACTCGGGGATATTTAACTTGCGAAAGCAATCCGTGAAGAGCGTGACCAAATTCGTGGAATAGCGTTGTAGTGAAATCCAGTGTTAATAAAGCCGGTTGGCCGGCAGGAGGTTTTGGAATGTTCAGGTTATTGACCACGACCGGGAGTTGGTTCAGTAGGAAATTCTGCTTTACTAATGAGTTCATCCACGCCCCACCACGCTTTGAATCACGTGTAAAGAAGTCACCGATAAATAAACCAAGTGGCGTTCCATCCTCATTACTTACTTCAAAAGCGCGGGCCTCTGGATGGTAAGTAATTAAATCTGGCCGCTCTTTGAAGGTGATTCCAAAGAGTTTGTTAGCGGCGAAAAAAACACCATCATGTAAAACGCGTTCGAGTTCAAAATATGGCTGCATCTTTGCCGTATCGATACTGTATTTTTCTAAGCGTACTTTCTCAGTATAAAAACCCCAGTCCCAACTTTCGATATCGGTGCCTGCAGATTTCTTAAGATCCTGGGCTTCTAGTTGGGCATTCTTAACAGCCGCGGGGGCAATCTTCTTAAGCATGGCGTGAACATTGCCTGGATTTTCAGCTGTTTGAACTGCAGTGATGTGTTCTGCGTGTGACTTAACACCAAATAACTGGGCTCGCTCTGCGCGCAACTTGACCATCTCTAGCAGAATCTTCTTGTTGTCGTTGGCGTTATTTTGATTACCTTTTTGCAACGAACTTTGCATAATACGTTGGCGTAATCCACGGTTAGTCAGTGAATCAAGAAGTGGGTTGCCGGTGAAGTTAACTTGGGCAAGAAGCCACTTTCCAGTTAATCCCCGCTCGGTCGCTGCTGTAGCTGCAGCGGCGATCTGATTCTGCGTTAATCCGTCTAACTCTTCAATGGATTCAACTACTACAGCCAATTCATTTGTATCAGCCAATAAGTTTTTAGAGAATTGAGTTGAGAGTTTTGAGAGTGCACCGTTGAGCTCAGTTAAACGAGCTCGCTGTGCATCACTTAAATGTGCACCGGCTTGGATCAGATCTTTATAGTATTTCTCAAGCAACCAAGCATCTTCACTGCTTAAGCTCAGAGTTTCCCGGATATCAAAGAGCCCCTTGATGCGGGCAAAGAATTGTGGGTTGAGCATAATTGCATCATGGTGTGCTGAGAGTTTAGGAGCGATCTCTGCTCGCATCGCCTCTAGAGCGTCATTTGTGTCACTGGAGGTTTTATTAAAGAAAACCAATGAAACCCGCTCAAGAATCTTGCCACTTCGTTCCAATGCAACAATTGTGTTGTCAAAGGTTGCATCCCCGGGCGTATTGAGAATCGCTTGTACTTCATCCAGCTGTTGCTGCATACCGGCCTGGAAAGCAGGCAGGTAGTGCTCTTCTCTGATTAAAGAAAAGGGCGGCAACTCAAATGCAAGCGTGCTTGGATGAGCGAAAGGATTAGCGTCAAGGTTTGTCATGACGCTAAGCCTATCGATAGGAAATTAGTGAGGGCGACGACGACGCTGACTTGAGTTAGGTCGTGGGCGCTTATTGCCACCGCTGCGTACTGATTTTTCAACGATTGGCACGATGTACGGGACACCTGATGGCTCTTGGGCACCAGTGAT
>CAIXPV010000093.1 GCA_903921405.1 uncultured Actinomycetes bacterium | reverse complement strand
TGGACCAAATACACGTGCACTTAATATTAAAAGAAACCACATCGGTTCGATACCTACAGCGCCAGCCCCTAGTGGGCGCAGGGCAGCAATTAAGGCCGATAAGACTCCAAGCAGTGCCACAGATTTGGCATCAAGTCTGGAGTTAGAAATCTCGACCACTATCAAGGTAATTGCGATTGTGATAGCTACCCAGAAGAAGATTTGTGTTCGTGGAAGATTTTCTCCCGAATAAAAGAATGGCCATAAGAAACCAACGGCGCTCACTAAGGATGCAGATATGAGCACCAAACTATTTCGTAGTGAAAATCTGACTACATCCGAAGTCTTCGCGATCATGGCTTCTCGCCAATTTCGGCGATGACATCGCGAACTGTTAACCATGGAACAGGTGACATAACTTTAGAGACCTGTGGAGCAAAAGCTGGCGAGGATAGAAGAACTTCAATGGTTGGGCCATCGGCGACGATGTCACCATCTGCTAGAAATATGACCCTTGTAGCAAGTTCTGCAACTAATTCAACATCATGCGTGGCTATGACCACTGCGCGGTTAAATGTTTTAGCAAAGCCAATCAAAATTCGAGTCAGGTTTTTCTTGGCCTCATAGTCCAAGCCACGAGTTGGTTCGTCAAGAACGAGAATTCGTGGATTAGAGGAGAGCACAATGCTCAGAGCAAGACCTAGTCGCTGTCCTTCGGATAAATCACGAGGGTGAGTATGTAACGAGATTCCAGGTACAAGTTGTTCAAGCAGATTGAAAGTCGTCCCAGCCTCAATCTCATTATCTTTATCTGCTTGTTGGCACTCTTTAGCAACTGTTTGGGCATAGAGAAGATCGCTGGGCTCCTGTGGGATGTATCCGAGCAATTCTCGGCGTGTATTTCCTGCCAATTTCCTGGAATCCATCGAGTGGATTCGAACTGAACCAATGGTGGAACTGCCAACTCCGGCGATGGATGTAAGCAGCGAACTCTTGCCGGCACCGTTTCGACCCATCACTGCAACGATTTCATTATCAAAGATTGTTGCATTAATTGAATTCAATGCGGGCTTCACGTCGTAAGTAACTGTTAACTGATCGATTTCAATCACTGGAATCGTGCCGGGCGCTATCGGACTTGGTGGGGTAATGGAAATTGTCTCGCGAATACTTTGGGTATTCCTTCGCATGTCTCGAACCGATAAACCAGCATCGTCTAAACCCAATGCTCGGGCTAGGTGCACGATAGGGGGAGCGATGGGAGAAGTCTTCATGATTTCTGCGGCCGTGCCGATCTCCGTTTTGCCATCACCATTTATATATATCACTCGATCGGCAAAACCAATTACTCTCTCTAACTTATGTTCGGCTATAACAACCGTAATGCTCAAATCATGAACTAAACGTTGCAGGATGGATAGAACTTCTTCTGCGGCGATGGGATCTAAGGCGCTGGTTGGCTCATCTAAAACCAGAACCTTTGGATGCATAACAAGTGCGCTAGCGATTGCAACGCGTTGTTGCTCACCGCCACTTAGCGTTGCAATGGCGCGCGATCGTAAAGCGGCGAGGGACATGAAATCTAAAGCCTCTTCAACTCGCTTTCGCATAGTTTCATTCGGCAGATTCAACGCCTCCATTGCAAAGGCAAGCTCTTCTTCGACGGTATCTGCTACAAAACCATTTATAGGATTCTGACCTACGATTCCAATCAGATGAGCTAGACCGCCGGGTTTTACTTCACGCGTGGATAGACCATTAACACTGACATCTCCGGCCAGGATTCCTCCTGTGTGGTGAGGGACAAGGCCATTGATTAAGCGCAGTAAAGATGATTTACCCGATCCAGTTGGACCTATGACTAAGACTAATTCGCCCTCTGCAATCTCCAGATTCAGATCTTCTAACACCGTGGTTGTTGAATTGGGATAGACGAGTGAGACGTTAGAAAACTTAATCATGTTAAAACCATAACTAATACTCCACTGAGCATCACCACGGTATCTCTAGATGTCCATCGAATTGGTCGGTACCGACTTCGCTTTCGACTAAATGCGTAGCCTCGTGAATCCATCGCAGCTGCAAGATCTAGTGATCGAGCCAGTGACTCTTCAAGCAAGGGAATGGCCAGACGTTTGTAAGATCTAAATCCTTTAGCCTGCTGTCCACGCAATCTTTGGGCTTGACGAATCCGCGCGACACTTGTTACTAGTTGAGGCAAGACCGATGTTGCGATAACTACAGCTACCCCGAACTCATATATATAGATTGGCAAGACGCGTAGCAATCGATGTGGACTTGTTAGCGATGCGGCCGCACCAAATATAACGAGCATCGCACAGATGATTACTCCTTCCGACAGTGCAGAAGAAAGCCGTTCAACTGTTACAGCGCCACCGATGCGAATTCCTGGCATCCAATGGGGGAGTGGAATAATCGGTAATGTAAAGATTGTCGTTCCAGGAATTGGAACTCCTATGAGAACTCCAATCAAAGTACGGATGGCCAATATCCATGCAGCCACCTTAAGTGTCCAAGAAAAACTCTGCCCCCATGGTGCATCCTCGCGTTGGCTATACACAATTGCTGCCGTCACACCCACTGAAGCAATAGCAAAGATCGGTGAATTAAGACGTGCAACCGAGATTGCAATCAAAAAAGACCAAATCCACCATGTCAGTGGGTGTAAAGACAGACGCTTCATTGTTGGTTTACTTCTTAGTTTTCATTGCAGTTGGAGTATTGATTTCGACGCCACACTCTTTAGCTGGAAATCCATTGATTCCACAGATAAGTCCCGACGAAGAAGCACGTATCTTTACGATTTGTCCCAAGACATCGATTCCCAGAGATTCCTTTGCTACGCGCACGCAGGTAACAACTGTCTTCTTGATCTTTTCACCAGCTGGTGCGTACGACGCTGATCCATATTCAATCACTAAGCCAACTCGCTTAGTATCTGGATCGGCCTTTGTTGATGCGCAGATTGATTTAAAATTCGGCTTAATCGATGGCGCCTTTGATGGAATGTCATCACTGCTAAATACGAATGACCATCCTTCAACTGAGCCATCGGCAACATCTACTGTGGGGCCAGTCATCGCTGCATTCCATGTAGTTTTCGAAGGAGCTGCTTGAAAGTATCCCCAATAACGCCAACCCTTGCCGGCAGCATGTGCAGATGGCAGCACTAACGCTGATGTGAAAAGAAGTATTATGGAGAGAATTAAAGATTTGAATCTCATTGATGTGAAGCCTCTCAAGATAAAAGAGTCTCACAGGGGTAGCACCGCATACGAGTGATTGTTTCTCACTGATACCTAGGACCACACCCCGCAAACCTCGGCGGGTGTCTGTCTTGCATGATTTACATCATTAGGTAATCCGACTTCGCCCACTTGCGTGAGCTTTACGGTTGCGGGTCAGCGCCGGATTTTCACCGAACTTCCCCTAATGAGAAACCTATTAAGTTGTGGTCGAACCAAACCACATGTGCCTTCAGTTGGCAACCAGGCGCGCTAGGTCGTAAGGTCAGACCATGGAATATAGACGCCTTGGCAGTACTGGAATGTATGTCTCTGAAATTGCGTATGGAAACTGGATTACACATGGCTCCCAAGTAGAGGCAGAGGCAGCGATCAAGTGCGTAAAGACTGCGCTTGATGTTGGCATCACTACATTTGATACGGCCGACGTATATGCCGGAACTCGCGCCGAAGTTGTTCTAGGAAAAGCACTCAAAGGTGTTCGTCGCGAATCATATGAACTATTTACAAAGGTGTACTGGCCAACTGGCCCAGGAAAAAATGATCGTGGGTTATCACGCAAACACATCATTGAATCCTGCAACGCATCGCTTAAGCGTCTACAAACTGACCACATTGATCTCTACCAAATGCATCGTTTCGATTATGAAACACCGCTAGAAGAGACTCTTGGTGCGATCGATGATTTAGTGCACGCTGGAAAGATTCACTATGTTGGTTTCTCTGAATGGACTGCGCCGCAGATTTCTGCGGCGTTAGCGATCCAAGATTCAAAGGGTTACAACCGCTTCGTTTCTAGCCAACCACAGTACTCAGCGCTATGGCGCGTGATTGAGGCAGAGGTTGTTCCACTTTCAGTTAAAGAAGGCATCGGACAAATTGTGTGGTCTCCGATGGCCCAAGGCGTTCTTACCGGAAAGTATCTTCCAGGCAAGAAAGTTCCTGCAGGCTCACGTGCAACGGATAAAAAGAGTGGCGCCGGAATGATTTCAAAGTGGCTTACCGAGGAAGTATTAACTGCAGTTCAAAAACTTAAGCCAATCGCTGATGAGGCTGGCCTAACGATGTCTCAGTTGGCAATCGCATGGGTGTTACAGAATCCAAATGTATCTGCAGCAATTATGGGAGCTACACGACCATCGCAGGTTAAGGAGAACGTTAAGGCCGCTGGTGTAAAGCTAGATGCCTCCATCATGCGAGCTATCGATTCGGCTCTGGGAACACTTCCTGAAAAAGATCCTGCGAAGAACGTAAGTCCAAACCCTCGCGCTTAGTTAACTTTATCGCCAACGCTCACTTGAGGCTTTGGTGCACGTAAACGTCGCATCTGAGTGGAACGCAGCCATGCATACATTCCTAAGCCCTTAGTTGTGGCACTTGGAAACTTCTCACTAACGAGAGAGCGTATTTTGCGACTTAAGAAAATGCCATCGATGACGGCGATAAGCAAAACCAAATACATAACACCGATCGCTGCAAACTGCACAGCTGCAACAGGGATCAGAGTGAGTATTAAAACGAGAAAGATAATTGGAAGAAAGTACTCGCCAATAGAGCGACGAGAATCTACGTAGTTTCGAACAAATCTGCGCTCTGCTCCACGATCTCTGGCAGGCAGGGCGTTCTCATCTCCACGCAGGTAGGCAGTACGAGATGCCACACGGTCGGCGCGCGCTGCAACTTTAGCTGCACGTTTTTGATCCTTAGTCACCACGGGGGCTAGGGAGGAGACGATGCGCTTGGACTCAGAGTCCTTGCGCTTAGGGGTTGGTCGGCCTTTACCTGG
>CAIXPV010000092.1 GCA_903921405.1 uncultured Actinomycetes bacterium | reverse complement strand
CGCGGATGCTCGAGCTCGACGGGATGCGCCTGCGCATCACGGCGATGCGGGACATCACCGACCGCAAGCGCACGGAGGCGAAGCTCGCAGAGCAAGCCGAAGCGCTGCGCAACATGGCCATCCACGACGAGCTCACGGGGCTCTACAACCGGCGCGGCTTCCACGAGCTCGGCGGGCAGCAGCTCCGCCTCGCGGACCGCAGCGACCGGCCGATGGCGCTGATCTTCGCGGACGTCAACGGCCTCAAGCGCATCAACGACGTTGTAGTCAAAGAAGATCGTCCAGAGATTCGTGGAATGGTGAAAGCCGTACGCCACTTGATCACAGTTGAGGAGGTTGAATAGAGATGACGCTTAAACTTCATCATCTACGTCCAGCTCCAGGTGCTAAGAAAGCCAAGACTCGTAAGGGTCGCGGTGAGGCATCAAAGGGTAAGACGGCAGGTCGCGGTGGCAAGGGAACTCGCGCCCGTAATCAGGTTCGTGCAGGTTTCGAAGGTGGTCAGCTACCTCTCGTAATGCGCCTTCCAAAGCTACGTGGTTTCAAGAACCCAGCTCGTATTGAATACCAGGCAGTGAACGTCTCAACTATTAACGCGCTATTCCCTAAGGGTGGCGATGTAACAGTTGCAGATCTCATTGCAAAGGGTGCAGTACGCGACAGCCTTCCAGTGAAGGTGCTTGGCAATGGCGATATCGATGTAAAGGTAAACGTCACAGCGCATGCATTTTCATCAACGGCAGTCGACAAGATTGTTGCAGCCGGCGGCAAGACCAACGTTCTTTAATCGAACTAACTTTTAAAAGATAGAGTGGAGAAGATCAATGCTTTCAGCGTTCGGAATGGCCTTTAGGACACCTGATCTACGTAAGAAGATCTTCTTCACCCTTTCAATTATGGCGCTGTTCCGTTTCGGTTCAGTAGTTCCAACACCAGGCGTCTCTTATGGAAACGTTCAAGAGTGTTTGAAGACTGTTCAATCAGGTGGGCTCTTTGGTCTTATCAACTTGTTCAGCGGCGGCGCTTTAATCAAGCTCTCAGTCTTTGCTCTAGGCATCATGCCTTACATCACGAGCTCGATTATTATTCAGTTACTGACAGTTGTAATTCCCCGTTTTGAAACTCTTAAGAACGAGGGACAGTCTGGAACTGCAAAGCTCACTCAATACACACGTTATTTAACTATCGGTCTTGCAATCTTGCAGTCAACAGGTTTGGTCGCAGTTGCACGTACTCCAGGTCGATTGATCTCGGGTTGTTCTCTAGCAATTATTCCTGATACCTCATGGCAGCGTATTGTCACCATGATCTTTGTAATGACCGCTGGAACTTCTGTAATCATGTGGCTAGGTGAGTTAATCACTGATCGCGGCGTGGGTAACGGTATGTCAATCTTGATCTTTACATCTATCGCTGCAGGATTCCCTGGCCAATTGTGGTCAATCAAACTTCAAAAGGGCTGGGTTGCATTCTTGTTCGTTATGGCCGTTGGTGTTTTGGTAGTTGCCGCCGTTGTATTCGTTGAGCAAGCTCAGCGTCGTATTCCAGTTCAATATGCCAAGCGCATGGTTGGACGTCAGGCATATGGTGGAACCAGCACATATATTCCAATCAAGGTTAACCAGGCCGGTGTTATTCCAGTAATTTTCGCATCCTCACTTCTCTACATTCCTTCACTGATTGTGAACTTCACCAACAGTCAAGCTGCATGGGCAGTGTGGATTAGCCGCAACTTCGTTAAGGGTGATCACCCAATTTATGTTGCAGCCTATGCATTGCTCATTATTTTCTTTACTTACTTCTATGTTGCCATCACATTTAATCCAGATGAGGTCGCAGATAATATGAAGAAGTACGGTGGCTTTATTCCTGGAATTCGTGCGGGACGACCAACATCTGAGTATCTTCAGTATGTTCTCTCTCGTATAACAGCACCAGGATCTCTCTACTTAGCTTTAGTTGCAGTAATTCCAATCGGTGCACTTGTACTCTTTGGAGCAACTCAGAACTTCCCATTTGGTGGAACTGCAATCTTGATCGTTGTAGGTGTTGGTCTTGATACTGCAAAGCAGATTGAGTCTCAGTTGCAGCAGCGTTCCTATGAGGGATTCCTGCACTAATGCGTTTAGTCCTGGTAGGTCCACCAGGTGCTGGTAAGGGAACACAAGCGCAATTCCTAGCCGCGCACTATTCAATTCCGCATATCGCAACAGGTGATATTTTCCGTGCCAATTTAAAGGCTGGCACACCCCTTGGTATCCAAGCTAAAGCATTTATGGATAAGGGCGAGCTTGTTCCAGATTCAGTGACCAATGAAATGGTGAGAGATCGCTTACTCCAGGACGATGCAGTAAATGGATTTTTACTTGATGGATTTCCACGCAACGTTGCCCAAGCTGAGGTGTTACGCGCCAATTTAGCTGAAAAAGCGACACCACTTACCGCAGTTCTAGAGCTTTCAATCGATAACGCTGAAATCGTTGCTCGCCTATCTAGTCGGCGCACATGCAAAGAGTGCGGATTACCAACGGTAAACACTGATAAGTGTCCAACGTGCGGGGGAGATGTATATCAGCGCGAGGATGACAAAGCCGAAGTTATTACGCGCCGCTTAGAAGTGTACGAAGAGCAGACTGCGCCGATTGTCTCTTTCTATCGCAGCGAAGGTTTACTTATTACTGTGAGTGCAATCGGTAGCGTTGAAGAGATTACAGAGCGTGCAATTTCTGCGTTGAGTCGCGTTTCATAAAGAAGTAAGCAATGGCGATTCAGATTAAGACCCTTGATCAGTTAAAGGTCATGCGTCGCGCCGGATTGGTTGTCGCCCAGATTCATATAGCAATACGCGAGGCGATAAAGCCCGGCATGACGACCGATGCACTGGATGTAATCGCTGCTGCAGTTATCAAACGTGGTGGCGCAACATCTAATTTTTTAAACTACCACGGTTTTCCAGCCACAATCTGCGTGTCAATTAACGATGAGATCGTTCATGGAATTCCTGGGCCAAAGATAATTAACGATGGCGATATCGTCTCAGTAGATTGCGGAGCAATAGTCGATGGCTGGCACGGCGATGCCGCATTCTCGATTGGTGTTGGCACGATTAGCGCCGAGGATCAAAAACTGATGGATGTCTGCGAAGAGTCCATGTGGCATGGAATTGCAGCAGGAAAGAATGGCGCGAAGCTTTCAGATATTGGCTATGCCATCGAGCAGTACACAAATTCGCAAGGTAAATATGGAATTCTGCAAGAGTACGGTGGCCATGGAATCGGCACTGAGATGCACCAAGAGCCACATGTTTTAAATTTTGGTAAAGCCGGCAATGGTCCGCAGATTGTTCCTGGATTTGCTCTTGCTATTGAGCCAATGATCACTCGTGGCTCGGCCCGTACAAAAGTATTGGCCGATGATTGGACCGTGGTCTCTGCCGATAAATCTCGTGGTGCCCACTTCGAACATACTTATTGCATCGCACCTGATGGGAAGCCATTTGTTTTAACGTCAATCGATGGTGGCAGGGCTGATTTGGCACGATTTAAGGTAGAAATATCGGATTTGCTGTAAAAAATACCCAATTGTTATCAGTAAACGCTTACTAAAGCCTGCGTTTCACGCTATTTTCACTCCAGCCCTCACCCTCGGGGGATTTAAGTTATGGGGAGATTAATGAAAAAAGCAACTCGTTTTGGGGCAGCGTTTGCAGTTG